>DAISKX010000125.1:0-8497 GCA_036820725.1 Nitrospiraceae bacterium | reverse complement strand
ACCTCAAAACGTTTGAGCATAGTCCCGAGCCGCGCACGGACCGCGCGTTCCGCCTGTGAGAACGCGAGCCCGCCCACGGGAATGGCGCCGACTTGAGGGATAACGATAATGCCGTCCCGCTCCACTGGCACAATGTAGCTGCGATTCAGATTCTGATCCGGCACATTCCAGATATGAATGGCCAAGGAATCTTGCGGGCCCACCACATAATCAGGCCCGACCGGAACATCCTGAACCGGCGCAAAGGTGTTGGCCTGCGCATCAAAGAAGTCGTATCCGAACTGCTTCAAGCGGCTTTTCACTCCGTGCAAGACCGAGAACTCGGCAAAGGCCTCTTCCACGGTAAAGTCGTGCTGCCGGAGGACTTCCGCAGTGAAGGACTTTCGCTCGGGCACCATCCGCTGCTGAAACCCTGGAGCTCCCGGCTGTTGCTGTTGGTTCTGTTGGGTCTGCCCCTGCTGGTTCATCGGCGCAGATCCCGGTACGGAAGGCAATTGCAACAAACCCTTCTTTTCGCGTTCGACCTGCAACTGGTGCTCGATAGAGCGTTTTTCTTTTTCGGCTTGGACTGATTCCTGTCGACGATCACGCCCTTCCTGTTCTTCCTTCATACGCTGTTCAATAGAGGATGGCAGAAGACTGCTTGGTTCAACCGGCCAGTAGTCATTCAAATTGGGAACCGCTCCCTTGGGGCTCAAGTCGGGGATTACGGGGACCGGGCATGGAGTCTGGGTCGGCACAATCGGCTGAAGCGCGGTTGGATTGGTCACAATAGCTTGCCCGGGGAAATTCTGCATGTTTTGCAGATTGAAACTGCCGGGGCCAAAAGGATTGACAGCAGGCCCAGGATTCATCCCCTGTGACTGGCCTTGCTGAGATGAAGGATTCGGAAGACTTTGAGCCATGAGGGCAGGAGGGAACAGAGTGCCTCCGATGAGGAGCCAAATGAACGCCTGGACCCACATGCCCACGAACACACGACCGAACCCGCCTTGAACAATTATGCGAGACCGTTGCCGCATGGCTATCCTGGCCCTTTCTGCTTTAGGAGACTCGGTCTTGTAATCCATAATCGCAAAGGGTGTCAAACAGCGACAGACGCCGGCGAGCTACCCCGCTAGAACTGCATGGCCAGGGAGGTCCAGATCAAATGATTCTTGGCAGTCACGCCGGCGGCGAACGTTTCCATGAAGGGATTGATCGCCGTCACCTGGCCGGGGTTAGTCAGGCGTTGGAACGTATAGCCGACCGTAAACTGGATCCGACTGGAATACCACCATGTCAGGTCCACGGCCACCTCCCGTTTCTTTTCGTGAACCGGCTGGCCACGATCCCGTTCCTGCAGGTTGAAATTGGCGCCTAACTGGACGGTTTCAGTCACAAACCGGGTGGTCCGCATGAACAAATCCATCCCATCGGTGCCCATATGGTGCCCGAGCGCAAACCCTCGATAACGCATGCCGCTTTGATAGGTTCCATGGTTGTACCAGATACGGGGCAACTCGGCATGGCGTTGTCGACTGAGATCCGTGTCGGCAAACTCAATTCGTAAATCGAGCGTATCATTGGGAAAGACTTGCGGAATATAGATGCCGGCAAGTATGGCCGCACGGCTTGGGATGGGAAGTTCGGACCATTTGTCTTCGGTCCCCAACTCTCCATAGAATTGCATGCCCGCGGGAAATGGAATCAGATAGGGAATCCTCGGTATCCTCGCCCGGAAATCCACCATCGCCTGTTCGTTTACCTCACGCCCCGCCTCTTGATTGGCTTCGCTCACGTAGGCATCGAAGACGATATCAGGAAACGTCTGATCGCGTCCCTTTCCGTCGAACTGCGTGAGCCTGGTCAAGCCGATTTCCAACCAATTTGCGGGCAACCAGCTCAGACGGAGCCCGAAGATCTTCGCGCGCGAGAAGTCACGATCCTTCTCCAACTGGGCCAAGAAGCTGTTGACCTTCCATTCGCCAAGATCGCGAAGAATCCACGGCAGCCGAAACGGCTGATCGCTGCCGAGCTTGATCATGTCCATCGGGAAGGCATGGTCCGTGAGCAAAAGCGACCCGTGATAGCCCGGCCCCCACCATTGCGTCCCGCGTCCCACTTCCAATGCGATGTTGGCATAGCTCAGCTTCAGACTGAACTCGCGAAGATAGAAATTCTGGCTGTTGTTCGTCGCGCCGATTCCCAGGAGATGACGATCACTGATAAATTTCGGCTGGACCATCACCGCCGCCCAGTCGTTGACCTCGAGCCAGCCGCGCACGTCCGTCTGGTTCTTGAACCCATTGGAGTAATATTCGCCGCCTCGATTCTCACGAAACCGCACGGTCTGGCCGCCACCGATGGAGAACGCGTCAACCTCCGTTGTCACACGCGCCCCGAAACGCACCGGTCCGGACTTGTCTTCCGGCCCCGCACGAATGACCCCGAGTCGAATCAGTTCCGGTCGCAGCTCATACGTCAGCCGTTCCAAGAGGGGTTCTGCCACGACTTCACGCCCATCAATGGCAATCTTGTCCGTCCGAATCTGTTCGACCGCGCGTGCCACATACTTGGCCGCCTGCATCCGGCTGTACGGCTTTTGTATCAGCATGGCGCGATCGATGATGTCCATCGCCGTCAACCGTTCGATGGCATCGTAGGCCCAATGGTGAAGGGGAAGGTCGGATGACGCGTGCGCAGCCGGCACCGTGATGATCTGCACCAGACATCCAAGCCATGCGGCGACTGTCAACGCATGGACACCGGGCAATCTGCTCAAACAATGCTTCATGGATTGGGGACAAATCCTGGCGGAACTGGCGATTCTCAATACCTGAGCCTGTCAAGTCAACCGGCGAGGTCGAATGACCCGGCAGAAGATCTCATACTGGTGGCAGAAGGAGAGAATGATTGCGTGACGTGTTGGGAGAACGGTCACGTGGGGCGGGCCACGGCAAAGATGATTTTGAAATCCTTGACTGAGCGCCCTGTCTCAACGGGGACGGGCACGTCATACGCCGCAATACCATCGTACAGGGTTGCAGGAACCGCTATCAAGCGGCCCAAGAACAGCCGCTTCAGCCATTGCTTTCCTTTCATCGTGGACGGAATAAGACGGAGCTCGACCGCCATGCGCTTTATCCATGACACCATGTGATCACCCGTCGAGTGTTTCAGCGCAAGAAAGGCTCCGTATAATCGGGGTGTAAACCCGTGATCGCGCAACATGCGATCGAGATCCGTCGCTCCGAAATACCAACAACTATGAGGGCTCGGGTTAAACTCCGCCCACTCCGGATTGACGCTGGACAGGAGCAGCGCGCCATCCTGGCTCAAGACCCGGCGGCACTCGGTCAGGAATCGTTCCGGCTGTGTAAAGTAATAGAGCGCTTCATAACAGACAACGAGATCGAGACTTCCCCGGTCAAATGGAAGTTCATGCGCATCCATCATCAACAATTCAAGTCGCGGCTGCGAAGAGCTTCGCGCGCGTTCGAGCAAGCTTTTCGTATAGTCGCCACCGACGACGAAAGTGGCGTGTTTCGCAAGATAGCCCAAGCCTATCCCTGGGCCACATCCGACTTCCAACACCCGTTTCCCTGCACAATATTGCGAAGCATACCGATACCGGCTATACAGCATCGATAGCGCTTCCTGCGAAATCAAATCTCCGACCTGTTCGGTCACCGTGCTGTAGTCGGTGGAACTCATTCCTGCCTCGAAAAGAAACGCCGAATGGCCTCAACCGTGATCTTCACATGCTCTGTAGTCGTCTCGGCGCTCATGGGAAGGGAGAGCACCTCCCGGCACATCTTTTCGGTCTCCGGCAGATGCGGCGCATCGAGCCGCAACGCTTTATGCTCTCACATCGGTTTCGGCCAATGGACCAGGGTCTCAACGCCATGATCTCTGAGGTAGCCTCTTAATGGATCACGATGCGCCGTTCGGATCACATAATTTTGGTAGATGTCCCGGCCTTGTGTCTCGTCAAAGTGCGGGAGTCGTAGGTCGCCGATTCCGGTCAGTCCCTGGCAATACAGATCGGCAGTATGCCGCCGGTGCGCAAGCCAATTCGGCAGGTGCTTGAGCTTGACGTCGAGCACTGCCGCTTGCACATTATCGAGAAGCGCCGTGTGTCCGTGATAGTGATACTCGCCGGTGTCCCGGTCTTCTCCATTGTAGCGGAGCAAGGTTGCCATTCTCGCCACACGTTCATCGTCGGTTGTGATGGCCCCGCCATCCCCGAATCCGCCCAGTACTTTGAAAGGATAAAAACTGAAGCACCCGGCGAGTCCGAAACTGCCGGCACTTTTTCCTCCAAATGTCGCACCCAGCGCTTGAGCTGCATCTTCGACCAGGGCCAGGCGGTGACGGGTCGCCACCCGGGTGATAACATTCATGTCGCATACGCGGCCATTGAGATGGACCGGAAGCAGCGCCTTGGTTCTGGGAGTAATGGCCCGCTCGATAACCGTAGGATTCATGTTGTAGTCGGAATCCACCTCGATGAGCACGGGAATCGCGCCACAATGAACGATTGCGGAGACGGTCGCGACAAATGTGTGGGCAACCGTAATGACCTCATCTCCCGGTCCAACCCCTGCGCCTAACAGCGAAAAATACAACGCATGGTATCCGCTGTTGACCCCCACTGCATACCTGACGCCCACGAAATCCGCCAGATGGCGTTCAAAATCTTTCAGTTGGTGCCGATTGACTAGATCGCCATTGGCCAGACAAGCGGTAATCGCCTGATCAATCTCGGCCTTGAGTGTGGCATAGTGGGCTTGCGGATCGACAAATGGAACGTGGAAGCCCATCAGTAGTTCTCAAGCCTTGCTAGGTGAGGACTTTTTCGATTGCGACGACGATGTCTTCGGCATCCGGATAGTATGCCTGTTCCAGAGAAGAACTGGTCGGGGCGGGAGCATCAGGAAGGCAAACCCGAAGGATCGGCGCCTTCAGCGCATGAAATACTTCGCCCGCGACGGCTGCCGCAATGTCCGCTGCAATCCCGCCGGTCGCCCACGCGGCATCTGCAATCACCAATCGGCCGGTTTTGCCGACTGAAGAAAAGATCAGCTCGCGATCCCATGGCTTAATGGACCGGAGATCAATGCACTCGACATCGATGCCACGCGAGGCCAGTATCGCGGCCGCCTTTGTTGCTTCACCGGCCATGTACGATGTGGCCACCAAGGTGACATCCTTACCGGTGCGGCGCCGGGCAGCCGTGCCTATGGACACCTCGTACATCTCCTCCGGCACGTCATCCGTCAGCTCGTAAAGCCAGCGATCATCGATATAGAGAACGGGATTACCGTCCCTCACGGCTGCGATGAGCAGTCCTTTTGCATCGTAGGGCGTGCTCGGCATGACCACTTTCAGCCCCGGCACATGCGCGAAAAACGCCTGCAACGCCTGCGAATGCTGCGCCCCTTGCTCGCCTCCGCGGTTGATGACGGTCCGTATCACGACCGGAACATTCACTTGGCCGGCAAACAGATAGGACCAGTTCGCAGCCTGGTTCACGATAGGATCCATCGCGAGGAGCATGAAATCCATCCGCGCATGGAAGACAATCGGCCGCATGCCGACGATGGCTGCGCCTATCGCAGCGCCCGTCGTCGCATTTTCGGAAACGGGACAGTCGAAGACCCGCTCGCGGCCGAACTCTCGGTCCAGATCCTGAAGGCTTTTCCCGGCATACCAGGGATTCCAGACCCCCTGCCCACAGATGAACACCCGCGGGTCCTCCCACAGCAACTGGGCATGAGCTTCTCGAATTGCTTGTGCGTAGGTCAGTTGGCGCATGCGCAAACCACTATGTCCTTGGCACGTAGACATGTCTCAAGACGTCACTTGGGTGCGGTCGCGGTGAATCCCGCGCAAAGGCAACCGCCGCCTCGACTTCTGTGCGAATCGTCTGCTCCATACGATCGAGTTCCTCGGGAGCTATTCCCTCGGGCATCAAACGTTCCCGTAAACGCCGGAGCGGATCTTTCGGTAACCACTCATCCAGTTCACGGCGCCGGTTTTCTCCGATCTCCAGATCCCAGGCTGCCCCGACGTGACCACGCCAACGGTACGTCCGGCATTCCAGCAGAGTCGGTCCCTGTCCCTCTCGTGCACGTGTGACAGCCTCGACCGCTGTACTATAGACCGCCACGACATCATTGCCATCTACACGAATGCCCGGCATGCCATAGAGATCCGCACTCTCCACAATATTGTCCTTCGGACGACGTTCTGAAAGAGCCATATGCGTGGAGTAAAAGTTGTTTTCACAGACGAATACGACCGGCAATCGATAAAGCGCCGCAAGGTTCAGGGATTCATGAAAGTGGCCTTCTTCAGTCGCACCATCTCCGAAAAAACTGACCGCTACGTTGTGATCCTGCCGGATTCTCGACGCGAGACCGGCTCCCACCGCCAACGGAATCGTCGCTCCGACCAACGGCACGGTTCCATAGATACCTCGGGCCGAAGCAAGAAGATGCATGGAACCGCCACGGCCCTGAGAACATCCCATGCTCTTCCCGAGTATTTCGGCCATCATGGCATTGAGGTCTCCGCCCTTCGCCAGATAATGCCCATGTGAGCGGTGCCCGCCCCACACCGTATCCTGATGCTTCAACGCCGCACAGACTCCAGCCGCAATGGCCTCCTGTCCGATCGAGAGATGACAAGGCGTCTTGATCTCCCCCGATTCGACCAACTTACCGACTCGTTCTTCGGCGGTACGAATCAGTATCATGGTGCGATATAATTCTTTGATGAAACCGATAGACCCTTCTAATTTTTCAGAATCCATTGCTCTGTGTAACGCCATCGCTTCATATTTGCGTGAATGGTTGGAGCAACACTTCCTGCGGGTTTAGCCCGGCTTTGAGTCTTCACCAGCTTGATCTTACTGAAGCCCATTGCCAGAAACCAGTGCCCCACCGCCGTCCCTTCTAAAGTTTTGACGTTGGTACGCATCGACGGAACATTCACAGGTTCACTGAATTGCGCGACGGAGAACTCACCGAATCGAGACAGCGGGGGGACGTTAAGACATCCGATAGAACTGTCGGATACACAAGACGGCATACTGAAGCTGGTCATCGCTTAGCTCTGGACTGATCGGCAGATAGAGAAAGTCTTTGGCAATGGCCTCAGTGAAGGGAAGTGATACATGGGACAAATTCAACGCCTTATGTTTGTGGACGGGAACGATCAGGGACAGAGGGGTCAAAGACTCGATCCCGCTCTTCATCAGGTAGGCCATAAGATCGTCCCGGCTTTCAGCCCGGATTGCATAATTCATATATACGTCGAAGTGTCTCCTGTCTGAAAAATGTGGCAGTCTCAGTTGGCGCACATTTGCAAGACCCTCACGGTACAAATCAGCGATCTGTCGCCTACGCTGGATCCATCCGGCGAAGTATTTTAGTTTGACGTTCAGAATAGCCGCCTGCAGATTATCCAGCCGCGAATTAAACCCGAAATAGAGAACTTCTCCTGTCTCCCTGTCTTCTCCATAATCTCTCAAGACCGCAATGTCATGGGCGATTCTTGGATCATTGGTCGTCACGATTCCACCATCGCCAAACGCTCCCAACATTTTGAAAGGATAGAGGCTGAAGCAGCCCGCAGTGCCGAACGATCCAACCTTTTTATGATCAAACTCTGCTCCCAATGCTTGTGCCGCGTCTTCCACGATAATCAGCTCATGCTCCTTCGCGATCTCCATGAGACGGCCCATATCGCACGAACGGCCATTCAAATGTACGGGGACAATGGCACGAGTACGTGGGGTGATAGCATCCTCCACTTTTGACATATCCATGGTGAAATCTGCCCCGACTTCCACGAGGACCGGAGTTGCTCCCGAATGAACAATTGCAGATATCGTCGCCACGCAGGTATGCGAGACGGAAATCACCTCATCTCCATGCCCAATCCCTAATGCCCTCAGTGTGAGATGCAATGCATCAGATCCGCTGTTCACGCCTACGGCGTACTCGTTACCGACAAAAGCCGCGAGATTGCTTTCGAAGGTGCGCAATTCGTCACGCAAGATCAAGTTGCCTCGCGTGAGGACGCTTGCGACCATCTCCATGATTTCTTCCTGAAGGATTTTGAAGTGAGCAGGGACGTCTACGAATGGGACTTTGTACGACATGGCTGTTACTTGACTAAAGTGACCGATTGGCCCTTACGGCTGCGGTCTATTCCTATGCTCTCGGGGAAACGGTGGGTCGAATTGTCCGACTTTGTCTAAACCGCGTTGAGATAAGGGTGGCAATTGTCCTGAGAATAATTGTTAGGTCCGTCACGAACGACTGCTCACGGATATATCGCAATTGCTCGCGCACTTTTTCATGCCGTATCTGTTCGACATAGGTTTTAACCGGATCTGTGGAACCAGCAAGAAGCTTCCCTTCGTCATGAAAACGCAAAGACCCGTAGTCGGTCATACCGGGGTGCACGGAAAGAATGGTGTGTTTTTCGTGGTCGGCATAGTACC
>DAISKX010000124.1:0-8502 GCA_036820725.1 Nitrospiraceae bacterium | reverse complement strand
CCGAGGTGGCGAAACGCCGCCGCGGCCGATTCTGCAGCCAGGGTGTCTTCATACCCTGCGTTTGTCAGGATTGATTGCAATAGTTGCCGGTCGTCCGGCGAATCATCGACGATCAGGATACCCATGTGAGCCCTCTCTGCACCAACGGTGTGAACCAGACGAAATGGTATCAATTAGTCCTTATAAACACCAGGATAAAGCTTCTTTATACAGGGGCTACACAACCCGTGGCTGAACTCGGCCTCCGAATGTTGCTGAATATATTCCTCCAACTGCTGCCAGAATCCCTGATCATTCCGGATCTTCTTGCACGATGCGCAGATTGGAACGAGTCCTTTTAGGACCTTGACTTCGCGCAGGGCTCTCTGAAGCTCATCGTTACTCCGGCGAAGGTCCTGTTCACGCGCTTTGCGACAGTCCATTTCCTTCTTCAGTGTCAGGGCAGACGCCACCCGTGCAAGCAGTTCAACGGGATTGACCGGCTTATTGATAAAGTCCATGGCGCCGGCGGCAAAGGCCGCTTGAAGATTGCCGACGTCTGTTTTAGCCGTGACGACAATAATGGGAATATCCCGGAGGTGGTCGATACTCTTGATATGCGCGCATGCCGTCACTCCATTGGTGCCCGGCATAATAAAATCCATCAGCACCAAATCGATCGCGGGTGGCGAGGGGGGATGGCCTGCTTCGCCGATACCCAGCTGTCTATATGCGGACTCGGCCGAGTCCGCCTCCAACAGAGCGGTGTGGCCGGCTTTCGTGAGAATGGAGCGAAGCAACAGTTGCTGGTCAGGCGAATCGTCGACGATTAAAATGCTCATATATTGTTCAACATCGATTCTACAAGTAATCAGGGAGCGTAGAACGCCCCGCGTCGAATCGAGAGAACGGGAATCGATGGTCCGGTTATTGAGTTGTCACGGCCGACCGAACTGTGTGAGCACGTACAGCAGTTGAAAAAGTATTATGATTGGAGCCTGGCTCTGACCCGTTCGCTTACGTATTTCCCATCTACGTTTTGTCCGGCGAGACGAGCCATCACGGTCTTCATGATCAGACCCATGTCTTTGAGTGATGCCCCTGTGGTGTTCTGTAATACGGCATCTATGATCTTGTTGATTTCCTCGGCGGAGACCGGACTGGGAAGGTATCCCTCGATGATGAGGATCTCCCGGCGCTCTTTGTCCGCCAGATCATCCCGTTTGCCCTTCTCGAACTGTTCAACGGATTCCTTACGCTGTTTGATAAGGGCGGTCATGACGCGACTCATCTCCGCGTCGTCCAAATCCTTTTTAATTTCCACTTCCTTGTTGAGAACGGCTGCCTTGATCATGCGGATGACGTCCACGCGCAATTGATCCCTGGATTTCATCGCTATCTTGAGGTCATCAGAAAGTCGTTCACGAAGGGACATGCGAACCTCGCATATGAAGGTCTGTCTTTTCGTGAGAATAGCGAGTTTGACGTTTTGAGTCAATTACACGTCTCCTTCGCACGGTCGAGGAGACACTTGAGTCCAAGATATACGATCAGAGCGGCGTCGTGACGGAGATATCCGAAGTTGAGAGCGGACTGGGAGTCATCCATAATGGGCAGTCATTCGGTGCCGCGGGGGCAGGTTGTGAGCGAGATGTGAAGGTATGCGCTGTTGAACAGACGGTGTAAGGTAGATCGAGCGGGTTGGCAACCACACATTTTTCAAGGAGGTCGTCATAATGAATCAAAAGGTAGGCAAGGTCCTGTACGGACGAACTCTCGGGGTTGTGCTGTGCGGGCTTCTGGCTATTGGACTTGCGATGATCACCAGTTGTTCGAGCGAAAGGCCAAAGCCGATGCAACAGCCGACTCCCGAGCAGGTCAAGGGAAATGCGGATAGGACCTTCGATAAGCTGAAACAGGAAGAGCGTGAACGGAAACCGGTAGGTCAATGAGCGCCAGGAGATTCAGACAGGCCACAAGACCGAGGGAGGTGGATTCGAAGAACGGTCACGATTGAGGAATGGCAATGCCATGATAGTCATGTCAGCAGGCCGTGCGGTTGAGGGATAGCGCACACCTGCGGAGGCTAGGGGGTCGCCGGTTCAGGCCCAATTGACCCTTCCTCGAACTGTGGGTACCATGAAATAGAAGGCTGAGGTCAAGAGCCCGGGAATTACCCCGATACGACGATGATGTGAATACGAGGTATCTCATGCGTGTGATACCAAATAGATGGCTGGTGGCGAGGCAGACTATGAGGCTGGTCTGTATCCTAACCTGCATGACTTCATTGCTCTGTGTGTCTCCCGCAGCGGCAAAGGATCTTCTAGTCCCCAAAGAACAAGCGACCACTGAATTCGAACCGACGGTCAGCCCGTCATTTGACCAACAAAAGAAGGGGGTCCCCCAGGCGATGTTCGTCTGGATCAAGATGGCAAAGGGTTATGAGGTCGAGTGGGACACGTTCGGTCGAAAAGGGTGGTATACGCAAGATCCTCGGCTGAAACCGATCGATCCTGGAACAACAGCATTTACCCCGGATGCAGCGGCCGTCTATATTGTCTTTGAAGTCGCGCCATTGGAAGATCCAGCTCAGTTCGGTGCGCAATGGTTCGCGGTAGGGGAAGACGGCAAACCGGCTGACGTCCCCGCGGGTCAAGACACGCTCGAGGTTCCCGGACATGAACGGTATGGATTTTTAGAACTGAAGAAACCCGGTGATCAGTGGTCCGTGGGAGACTACCTCGTGAAGCTCTATATTACCTCCTTGGGTCAGCAGGCGTTTCATGCGGTCAATCAAGTAGGCACCATGCGATTTAGTATTGTCGATCCGAAATCTCCAGCGGATCCCTCCGTCACGAAAGACCAGCCGCAACGTTGAAAAGTCATCGAGTGATGATTGAGTTTCTTCCGGTCCGATCGAGAGATGATCGGACTGGGTGGAACAGGATTGTCAGTTCGAGTTAACGGAGAGCAGGCGAATGAAAACGAAAGAGAAGGACCCGGAAAAGCTAGCACTACTCTACGAGCGTTTCAGAGATGTGTGTCTGGTTGAGAAAGAAGTATGGACCGAGATCTATATGCCGCGCGATATCAAACAAGGCGTGGCAGTTAGAACCAACATCCAAGATCTGTACGAGGTTCTGATTGAAGATCCCGCGGTCGAATCCGCGTTGGATGCCAGCATCCCGCGTGGAAAACAGGCCCTCGACGCCGTGATTCACGAATATCGCGATCGGATCAGCTTTTTAAAGAAGACTTGACCCGCCCTAATTGGTGACCAGGACGCGTTCGACGTCCGTGATGACCTCATTCGACGATGGTTTTGTCCGATGGTGATAGCGGGCTACGACATTTCCCGAACGATCAATCAGATACTTCTGAAAATTCCACTCGACTTCTCCGGGAAACGGGCTTTGCTCAGTCAAATAGTGGTAGAGCGGATGTTTATCCTGACCCTTGACGCTGATCTTGCTGAATAGCGGGAACGTCAAACTGTACTTGGTGAAACAAAAGGTCTTGATTTCGGCGTCCGATCCAGGTTCCTGCTGTCCAAAATTGTTGGCAGGGAACGCGAGAATTTCCAATCCCTTCGCCGCGTAGGCCTCATACAGGTTTTGAAGTTCGGAATATTGCGGAGTATTGCCGCAGAAACTTGCGGTATTGACGATCAACAGGACTTTGCCCTTGAACTGGTTGAGCGGCACGGGTTTACCGTCAATGTCGTTCAAAGTGAAGTCGTACACATTAGCCGTCTTTGTTGCCATGAGCCATGCTCCTTCCTGAGGCGCGTCCGCACTGCCTGGGCCTGCGAAAATGGGCGAGGCGATGATTGCAACCGTCAGAACGAGAGGCCCACATATCCAGTTTTGTGTGCGGTCCGCCATGATTAACCTCCTAAATCTACACTCGTTGTAAGGCTGCGATGCGCTCTTCAATGGGCGGATGAGTGGCAAACAGATGCATGACACCGGAGGATTTTCCGGATATCTTCATCGTTGCCAAGGCATCTCGGGATGTGTATTCGAACTGAGTCCGGTTCACCCACCGGTCGATGGACTGAAGGGCGGCGATCATTGAATCCCTTCCGTAAACCTTGGCCGAAAATGCATCAGCTGCGAACTCACGCCGACGCGAGTGCCAGCTCACGACCATCATCGCCAGGAACGACAGGACGATCTGCAAGGCAATGTAAACGACGAATGCCAGCATAGGGTTTCCGGCCTGACCCTCCTCCCGATCTTGAGGCTGGCCGACGAATTGATAGACGAAGTTACTGATGTAATGGACGAACGTGTTCATCAAGCCGGCAAGTACGGTGGTGGTGAACATATCCCCGTTGAACACATGCCCCATTTCGTGGGCTAAAACCGCTTTGACCTCCGATTCCTTGAGAGTGTTCAACAAGCCGGTAGAGACGGCTACCATCGCATTATTTTTCGTCGGCCCCGTTGCGAATGCATTGGGGTCCGGGGATTCATACACCCAGACCTCTGGCCTTGTAATATGCAGACGTTGGGCAATCTCCTGGACTGAGCCATGGATCACCTGCTCCGCATGGTTCCGAGGCTGAGTAATTTGGTAACAATCCAGCATGGCTCTGGCCGCTTGCTTCGAAAAGGCCAGACTGAGGAATGCCCCGCCGAATCCGATCACCAGAGACCACACCAGCAGTTGCTGACTGAACACTCCCCGAACGTCGATCCCGAACGCCGGCAGCACGACATTGATCAGAATAGTGGCAGTGATCGAGAGAGTCAGATAAATGAGAAAATTCGCAACAAGAAACAGACCGATTCCTTTTAACCACTTCATGTAGCTCCTCCTCCTATGCGCGTTGCGAACGATCGCATCTGCGATCGAGGGCGCGCTCACACATTATACAAGCGCTATTTCCAAAATTCATCGAAGGCGGGTACGCGACCACGCTGTCGGAGATAATACCATTTAGGGGATTCGTCAAGGCCATCGAAGTATTTGGAAAGTTGGAGATAACCATTGCTGCTCATCGGTGACGACTGTATGTCGTGACGGGTGTTGTTGACCGGGTCTCGGGGTTCTGTTAGAAGGAGCCAGGTGGTTTTCCAGGGTGTCGAATGGACCACATGCTCCGATTTCTCCTGCTCTTCTTGATTCTAGGCGCGGTTGTGTCGGTCGCCGTCAATGCCGCCGAAGAATCCAGAAGCAGTCAGCCCACAATTGTGACGTTTGGCGAGGACGGCGTGCAGCGAGTGTCGATCGTGCTCGACAGTTACTCGTATTCGCCGGACCATATTGTCGTGCAGGCAGAGAAACCAGTAGAGTTGAAGTTGACTAGTGTCACGACGTTCACCCCGCATAACTTTGTTCTGAAGGACGGTGCCTCACAACTCTCGGTTGAACGGGATGTGAGTGCAGGGAAAACCCTCACCGTCCAGTTTACCCCGACGCAGAGAGGCGTGTTTGCGTTCTACTGCGATAAGAAATTGCTTTTTTTCCAAAGTCATCGCGAAAAGGGAATGGAAGGCAAGCTGGAAGTTCGTTAGAAGGTTCTCCCACGTCTATCGATCCCGCCAGACACGAACTGCTCCACGATATCCTCAAGCACGTTTCACGGTCCTTCTATTTGACGTTGAACGTGCTGCCTCGGAATATTCGCGATCAAATGGGAGTCTCCTATCTGTTCGCGCGGGCTGCGGACACGATTGCCGATAGCGACTTTATCGATCGTCACCAGCGCCTGGAGTTTCTTCATCAATTTCGAGAACAATTCACCGAGGACCAGGTCGAGTGGGATAGTATTCACACGATCCAGGCCGCGCTGCTGCCCCATCAACAGGAATCCGCCGAGCGCGTGTTGCTTCAACGACTCGGAGATTGCTTCAAGATATATCGTGAATTGGCCGCGGAGGATCGGCAACGAATTCGAGAACTCATGGAAACGCTCCCGAACGGCATGGAAATGGATCTGACGCGCTTCCCGAGCGACTCGGGAAGAGAAGTGTCCGCGTTGGCGACCATGGCAGAGTTGGACCGATATACCTATTTTGTTGCAGGTTGCGTCGGTGAATTCTGGACGAAGATGGTATGCGCGCATCGTCGTGCGATGGGTGGTTGGGACGTGGCGAAGATGTCCGCGGTCGGGGTCAGGTTCGGGAAGGGTTTACAACTCACCAACATTCTCAAGGATCTGGCGCGCGACCTTCAGAAGGGTCGTTGTTACATCCCTGAAGAGCTGCTCAAGGATGCTGATCTAGGCCCGATTGACCTATTGAACGCGAACAATTTGCCTCTCTTGCGACCTGTGCTGCGCCGTCTCATGCGAATCGCTGTAGACCATCTGGATCAGGGATGGACATACACCCTGGCGATTCCTCGGCAGGAGATCCGTCAACGACTCGCCTGTATGTGGCCGATTCTTCTCGCGGGTGAAACGCTCAAGCGGGTTGCGCGATCGAATGAACTGCTCGATCCTGCCGTGAATGTGAAGGCGCCTCGAGGAGTCGTCTATCGGGTTGTGGCACTGACGACCGTTACCGGGGCTTGTGGTTCGATCGGAACGGCCTATTGGGGGCATCTCAGAAAACAAATTGTATGAATTCGGAGGCCGAATAGGTTTCCGAGGCTCAGTCGAGCGGCGATGGCGTAGCGTGATCGTAGGGAGGAATCATGCCGATCAAAAAGGGATCTGCGAAGGTGCATCTCACATCAACTCAAAATACCACGCAATGGGATTTCGTCCTGAAGGTTTGGAACCAGTCATCTGAGCATGCCAATTCGGTACGTCGCAATTCTCTGATCACCAAGGTCGAAGTCCTCGGTCTTCCGAGTCTGTCCACCAAATTGACGCCAAAAAATGTGACCGATCGGCATGGGAATGACATCACATCTCTCTGGCCGAACGGCAACCTGTCCGCCGACAGCGTAGGTTTCTTGGGCTATAGCGAAAAATCAGACTCGTCCGGAACCATCTGGGGATTAAACGCCGGAATCTATGATGCTCGGTGTGATAACAAACCGGCTTGCGACTCGTCCAGGCTCCGCACATACAAGAGTCCAACCCCTCCGTTCTTGATGGTTTATGAATATATTGTGGGCCCGGTCAGTTTTTCGTTTTCATTGAACAATTTTATCCCTCCTGGAACTCTTCGAGTGACCTTTGGATTCATCGGCGGCAGGAGCGGCACAAAAAATCCGTACGAGGAACAGGTCGTGATTCAACTGACATAGACCGGGGCTGTTGCATGCGATGAATGGCCGGCCCGACCCAGTGGCTCGAACAGCCTGGACAGGAAAGGAGGCCTCCGTTCCGTGCATATGACATGATGAAGCTCTGCCGCTATTCCTCGCAGGCCGAGAGGAGGGTCCCGGTGAGAGAGATCGTGTTGAAGGCAATGCAGTGTCGATGTATCGCTGCCCAATGGTGGGGCTGTTGAGAAGTGCTTGTCTACATGTAAGTCATGTAAGTCAAAGGGTAACAGCCATATGAAGCCACCGGGTCTGACGTCGCTAAGACTGACGACAAGCGCCGTTTGCCAGGCAGCTCCTCACTTCTTTTGCGGCAGGAGGACTTTCTCTCCCTTGCGATACACGGAGTAAATGGCTTGAGACGGACAGGCATCGAGACATAGGCGGCAGGATTCCAAACAACGAGATGAATCGAATTTGAACGGGGGCGTTGACAGCCATGCCCCGGTCGGACACACGGGGATACACACGGCCTGATGAGTGCACCGATCCGGGTGCCGGACGAGGTGATCGCGGATAATCATCATCGGTTTCACTCCTTCAAAGAGACCCTGCGAAAAAATCTCGAACATGTTCTTGGGACGATCGTCACTCACTTCCACTGTTTCACCAACTCTTTCAGCCGGTCTTTGAGCTCAGGGATGTGGGGGAGGTTGTTGTGAATCGCTCCGAGAATGTTCTCCAGACGCGCGGCACGCTGCGCCGCTTTGTCTTTTGCAGCTAGACGATCATATTCAGCGTAAGGCTGCGGATGCTTGGGCTCAAGCTGATGACGAGCATGGTGTAATGCGTCCCGCAAGTCTGATGGTTCCGGGTTCAACGGTGGTGCGACCACGAACGAACCGTCATCGAACACAAGTACGGTAGCCCCCGCCGTTCCTTTAATCGGGGTGACGCTTTCAATCGTCTTTCCGACCAGAGAGTCCCAGTTCAGTGTGAGGCCGGGAAACCTCTTCATGAAGGCGACCTTTTCCATATTCGCCTTCCACTTGTCTTCGGACGGCATACGACCTCGTAGAATGGGAGAGCGAATCCTCAGGGGAGCAGCGGCAGTAGTGAGGGTGGCGCCGGATGATCGGGCATGAGCAGGCGCTCGACAATTTCCCCCTTCATCACGTGACGTTCCACGATTTCCGTTACATCGGCTTCGGACCCCACCCAATACCAGATGCCTTCCGGGTAGATGACAACGCTGGGACCGTACTCGCAGTGATCCAGACAGCCCGCCTTATTGGCTCGAACCCTCCCTTTCAGCCCCACGCGCTCGACTTCCTTCTTGAAAAAAGCGTGCAGACA
>DAISKX010000123.1:0-8519 GCA_036820725.1 Nitrospiraceae bacterium | reverse complement strand
CGTACTTTCGTCGTCGCGGGGTGCATCCCTAAGAATCTCCCTCTGTCGGGCGGGGTATTCGGTGGGTCGGGCTGGGCAATCTGTAATGACATCGATCTGGTCAAGGACAAGGTTCTGGAGAGCGACTTTGTTTCTTGCCTCGACCTATATCCGAACGGGGTGCTCCAAGGATTCTTTATCAAAGAAGTGAACAGCCGTGACTGGGAGTCGTTTCGTTTTTCCTGCGGCGACTTGCTTCCGGACGGAACCGTGGCCTCTCCCATACAGAAGACGCCTCTCCTGTTCGATTTTGAGAAAGAAGGGAAATTCTATGAAACCTCCGTCCCCGCCACTCGCCTGTCGCTCGGAATTTTCGAATTGGAACACTATATCCAGTTTCGGCAAAGCCTGCTGACCGTCGCGCTGTATCATCACACCGCCCGAGCGATTTTCGACAGCGGCGCAACGCAACGCCGTCCCGATGATATTCATCTCACCGACAAGGTGCCCTCCTCTGCGCCGGCGGCGGGAATCAGGTACCTTGAATGGTTCTGTCCGCCCGGCATGGTCGTGACCGGAGCGGCCATCGGACACATTCCGGACAAAAAGGACAAACACACGCGGCCGGTCTATATCCTGGCGGAATGCCGGAAGTTGCTGCACGACTGAAGACCCCTCTTCCAGCGACAGTTCGCCTGGTCGATCGCCGGTTCATCATGAACGATTGACCATCGGAGCGGCGGCTTCCCGCCTACCACAACGAGCGACCGTAACAGTCTTGTTGTCCGGATCGAACGTCCGGGCCGCCCTCGCCCATGCAGCCGCCACCACTTAATTGCATCATGGACTTTAGGGTAACCTGCAGTCTTTGCTGAAACCTCCTTGAAGTGATCATCCTCGCATACCTGAATAGAGGTTGGTGTCACGCGTGGCGGCGAATCGCTCAAATAAAGAGTCCGAGCACTTTTTCGTTAGACGGTCTAGAGGTCCTCGGGTTTGAGTCCCGTAACCTTCGCCACACGTGCGAGCATCCGAGGACCGATTTCCACGCGATCATGAAATGCAAAGATGACATCGGACCACCCGTTCCGTTCGAGGACGCGATGAGAACCTGTCGTGCGCTTGATGGTCCAACCGATGCGAAGTAGAGCGGAAAGAACGCGGGAGGCTTGCGTCGAGGGCCAGCGGCTCATGCCGCAATGAACGAGACGTTCAGGAACTCCTCGGGGATGGTTTCTCCATGTTCAAGCCGATCAGCCATAACACGGAGGGCAAGCGCCTGGACCGCGGCAAGAGCCTCGGTCCGTGTCTGACCATAGGCCATGACACCTGCTAGTCTCGGCACTTCCCCGATCCAGCGGCCGTCTTCCTCTTGCTCAAGCTCGATTTTGAATTGGCTTTCCCTCGCCATCATCGTTCCTCGTGTTTGGATAGGATGTCGTGGCTTAAGCCATCCACCTCAGCGTTGCCACGAACGAATCCGGCTGAGCATATCTTCATGGCTGATTGTGCGCCCTGCATCGGAGTCAGCCAAGCCTCGTTCTACCATATGAACGAATGCCAGCTCACGGAGCAATTCGTCGTAAGAACTGTCATCCGGCTGACTCCGAAGAATGAAGCCATCCGCACCCCTCCCCGTCCCATGAGACTAGGATACTCAATAGCCTAGCGACCTGCAATGCCTTATAGCCTTCCTCCAAACCGCGCGTGCAGGCAAGGAGTAGTCGCCCAGGCGTTTCCTATTCTTTAAGCTGATCAGGCTGCTTTAAGGATTGCTTTTCGAACCGAGTGGGGTAATGTGACGGGCATAAAGAACTGCTTGGGGTAGAGATAATCCTCACCGGATTCATCGATCACCCGGACGTGACCATGTTTCGCAGCTACAGGATCAGATAGTGACACGTAGATTTTTCTCTTTTCTAGAGACGCGGTGTAGCCTCTGTTTTCCACACAGATTAGAAGCTGGGCTGATACTACCTTAGTTCTTTTCATAGATACGCCTCAGAGGAGCCTCTTGATTTTACATTCCTTTCGGCCAATCCCGTCGCCTTATACCAGTGAACTTCGGCGGAATGCACGGACCCATCGCCCAGCCGAACTTTCGCGATTCCCTTTCGCTTCCGCCAGCGGCCCTTTCCGTATAGCTTGTGAAGCCGCGCTACTTCGCGAATCCGTGACCCAATGGCGAACGTCTCGACCTGGGTAATCGGACCGAGAATCTCGAAATACACCTGGCGATAGTCCCAAAGACAACCTCACTCAGTCAACGGGAAACTTGTGAAGTGAGGACTGCCACGCACGCCGGCTGGTCGCTTCAACAATGACTCCAGACCCCCGTTTCCATCCTGCTTCCAAAAAGCAGAAATGTCCCAGTTCTTTGGTTCTTTGGTTCTTTGGCCCCCGGCTGGAGCAATTCGTTGACGACGTGGCGTTCCGCTTTGCTATGATCAGCCAGCAGCAGGATCTCTATGTGCGTATTCTCAGCCAGCGCGGACGAGGCCCTTGGCCGTACGCCTCAACGGCGCAGGGTGGCGGTTGAACTACTGGTCTTGGGTGTCTTGTCGAGCGGCTTCCTGGTGCTGTTTCCACGAAGACCCATCTTCGTAGATCTCGGCCTCGCCCTCTTCGCGTTGGGTCTCGTCCTGCTCAATGCCAACTACACCAGGGCTCAACTCTGGAGACAGTGGCCGGTCGAAGTCGGACGCGCAGGCTGGCGACGTTGCGTCTTGGTCACCATGACGATCACGGTTCTTGTGATGCTCGTATTTTTCTTGGTCGGAGCCGTGATCGGCTATCAGGGAGCCGGTTGGCCTGGAGTGAAGGCAAGGATTCTCCATCCATACATCCCCACCGCCATCCTGTTGTACTTGCCCTGGGCATTCCTTCAGCAAACCCTCTTTCAGTTCTACCTGCTTGGCCGGATGCGCACGCTCTGCCCGTCGCTCCCTCCACTTGCTCAGTCCGCGTTGAATGGGCTGATCTTCGGTCTGGTTCACACCACCGACATCTGGATCGTTCTCGTGGCGGCGCTGGGCGGGACCCTGTGGAGTTTTTTGTATCTTCGCTACCGCCGACTCTGGCCTCTGGCCGTTTCACATGCGTTCGTGGCCACAACGTTCTATTATTGGGTGTACGGTTACGATTTGGCGAGCCGCTGGAGCGCCTTCCTCAGAAGCCTGTCGAATTAAACGAAAGAACCTGCCAACCCGCCCACGATCGAAATCAGCCAAGACACGCGAAAATTACCAAAGACTCCCGGTACATTTTTCTGCTTCCCGCACCGGCGAGCGCTTGGTGAGGTGGTGCTGTCCATGCTCAAGGCGGAAATGGCTGGTTTAGAGATCCTCAGGGCGTGCTCGCCGCTCAGTCCCTCACCGTACTGTTTCAAGTACGCCTCGGTCCCTTGCGGCTGTGCTTGCCCGTCTCGCAAGACGACTCCGCAATTTCGCAACGAACCGTCATGAATAATGCGGGTTCAGGACTGCTTTTCGAACGGAGCGGGGCAATGTGACGGGCATAAAGAACTGCGTGGGATAGAGATAGTCCTCACCGGATTCGTCGATCACCCGGACGTGACCATGTTTGGTAGCTACAGGATCGGACAGTGACATGTAGATTTTTCTTTTTTCCAGAGACGCAATGTAGCCTTTGTTTTCCACACAGATTAGAAGCCGGGCTTATGCGATCTTAGTTCTTTTCATGGGTAGGCCTTTAATGACGTTGTCGCAGATGGCAGAAAAAAGTCCCGGAGCCATTTTTCAGAAAAGGTCACCGCACTATTCCGGTAGCCCGTTGGCACTCGTCGTTCATACTAAGACGACGCGCGCCTTCTTTCGCTTTCCATCGTTTGTCCCAGCCGACCTTGTGCGGTTTGCAGAGCGCACAAGAGCGTCGTTTTCGCTTTTCGCATATCACCCTATTCGCCTTTTCGCAATCAGTTCTCTGACGGCAGGTACTAGCTCGCTCGCGATTTCCATGACAGTCTGAGTTCTATCCTCTACTGCGGCCTCGTCCTCTGCGACAGCTTCGTCTTCCGTCTGCTCTTCATAGTGCGCGAGGACTCGGCGGACTCTTGCTTCGTCCCAACCAGGAGGAAATTTGCTTTGCGTCATCATTTTCTCCTTCGGCGGCGCCGATAAGCCATTAGGGGTTTGCCAGTCAACTGATAGGCGGTAATCACGAACACTGAATCCGGTTCGGGATCAGGGACATAAATCACCCGGATATATCGGCCTGCCCTGGTCTGGCCGATCGCCACGCGAGAGTCCTCTCGACCCGGGCGGTCTCGATGGTGTTGTGCGAAATTAAAGGGAAGCCAGCTCGCGGGCGGGCGTGATCCATTGACCTGAACCGCCTCGCTGGAACAGGATCTCCAACATAGAGATCCGACGCTACTTTCCGGCGATCAGTTCTGCTTCCAGCGGGCGGTCTTTTCTGAAACGACTCACGCCGAGAACACTGAATCCCAACACATGCCCCTGCTCGTCCACACGTTCCATGACGGCATCGTGGGCTGTCGGTCGCATGAACCCCGGCGCATCACTGAACTGTACTTCCAGGTAATCCCCTTCCGCGTCGAACCAGAGTTTTACTTTTTCGGCCATATTGCCTCTCCTGCCTTGATTTGGTCCGTCAAATAGGCCGTCACGACGAAGGCATCATCAGGCGAGTACTTTACCACGACACAAAGCCATTTCCCACCAACGCGCGTCTGTGCATAGAACTCATAGAATAACTGCACAGTGTTATCCGAACGAGAGACACGTACTTCAGTCGGAGCTTGAAGGATTCGTTCAATCTCTGCCACTGTTTCGACCATTTCTTGATGCTGGAGAATATGAGCGGTCCGTTCATCGGTCAACCTAACGGAGCGGCCAAAACAATCACGAATGAGTTTCATAGCTCTCCGGCGAATAGGCGTCGGAAGGGAATCGTCAACTGCTCGACCTAATCCCCATAGTTCATCCCGCTGTCACGACGGTGGATTGGCCTCTTCAGGCCGTCATCGCAGCGGCTCTCACTCGATCGAGCGCAGTTACCAACTCGTCTACCTGCGTGGATGTAAACAGCCCGTCGGGTCCTTGTGGCGTGATATCGGTAAAAGGCGATTCATAGAGAAACGACGCATCAACCCGCTGAAAATAATTCCAGACCCATTAGTTCGTCGTTTTAGCTCGGGAATATATGTTAGAATACTAATATGATTAAACGTTCGTTGATCAAGACAAATCCACACCTCGTTGATCCGGCAAAACGACGAGATATGTTCAACATGACGGTCTCTACCTCAACAGGTATCGAGGGCGTCAACCTGAGCCGGTCCGATTTAGACAGCGCAAGACAAAAGTCCCGCCGCTTTACCCCGGGCCGTGGATCTGCAAAGTCCTCTTGATCACCGCGTTGAATAATACTGCCATCGGTTCGTAATCTCTGTCCATACCAGCACGTACCGCAGCAAAGTACCGTTGACGTTTGCGGCCAGATAGCTTGTCGAAATACAGAGCCGGTAAGCCCGCCTGCAGTGCCATCAGCACAGCGAGAATACGTGCTGCTCGACCATTGCCTTCTCTAAACGGGTGGATCAATACCAACTCTACGTGTACCTCCGCCAATGCCTTGGCGAGTTCTTCCGTCGGCCCCATTCGACACGGCGTCCATCGTCGGAGTGGGCCTTCTTCAAAAAGAACCATGAGCTTGGGAATCTGTGCAGCAGACGCGAACGGGAATTCATCTTTCTTCACGTTCACCCGACGGTAATCACCTGCCCACGAATAGATTCGTCCTAACCAAATCTTGTGGATGCGACACACGTCGGCAGAAGTAAATCGGGTATCCTTGTCGTACAGGGTGACGAGCTCTTCGAGGGCGCGAACTTGTTCGCGTCCCTCAATCCGGTCCATCTCGCCTTTGGTTGTGATGCCGAAAAGGTTCTTTAGGACCCGCCCTCGTGATCCAGGCTCAAACTGGTTCTCTTCTAAATCGCCGGTATCGTAGCGGTCTTTAGGCCGCATATGCTGTTCGCTTAGCGGTCACAATTCAGCATCTCCCTAGTCTCATCGTCAAGGCACCGGGGCGAGAGCTTCGTGTAGAACGGCTTCCAGGAATCGGCGGCTTTCGGTTTGGGTGGTGGTGAGTTGCACTTCCAGCCAGTCGCACAGGGCCATCAGTTCATCCACCTTGGCGACAATGCGATGTTGTTCCGCGAGGGGTGGGAGACCTATAACCAAGTTAAGAAGTATTGACTGATTCAAGTTCTGCATAGTGGCCCCGACCGCTAACCCTCCAAGATATTCCCGAACAAATGGGGAACCGATCAGGGTTACAAGAAATCGCGGAAAGATACATTTCGGCATTCGAAGAATGAGACTTCCAGTGCCACAGAGCCAGCCATGCTCTTTCTCAGTGACGACCGCACATCTACCCATCTCGCCTCTGCGTCCCATTACGATGTCGCCTGTCCGAAGTTTGAATGTTGCAAGTCTCTTTAAAGTAGATGATCCTACTGCCATGCCGTCCATAGGAACTAATCGTTCATCTTTAATTGAGGCCGGGTTGATTACTGGGATTCCGCCCTTCTGATAATCGCTTTGATGAAGCGAACTACCGAACGGGCCCGTTTGTAACTCGACAAGAATCTCGCTCATCCTTGCAACCTGCCAACCTGACTTTAACTCAAAGCCTAAATCGTCAGCGCGAGCCGGATTCGCTTGCTTTTCATAGTTAATCTTTCCTTCTCTAGCAAGCCGCGCCTTCTCCGCTTGAATGCGTCTGAGCAGTTCATAAGCTGGTTCATCGTTGGGGTCTGGGGGGATGAGTTTCCCGCGGACGGCGAGATCGAGGATCGTTTGACGGAGTTGCTGGATGTGTTCGAGCTTGGTGGTGAGGCGAGGGAGTTGATTGAAATAAAAGCGGGCGTGGTTTCGGAAACTGTCCGGGTCCGTGCCATTGTTCAAGCGATGCAGGGACGAAGCCGCCAGACGATCCCGACGGCTCTCCCGCGCCACCTGAGCCGCCTCCAAGCGGTCACACAGCGCTATTAGTTCATCCACCTTGGCGACGATGCGATGTTGCTCGGCGAGGGGTGGGAGGATGATTGGGATATCAACTGCTTTCGCCTGATTTAGCTTGGAACGTGTGGCGCCGGCAACTCGCCCTTTGTAGTCAAACGTGTTGAGGCAATATGCAAGAAAAGCATGAGATAACAAAATGCCTCGGAAGACATGTGCATGGTTGTTCACCCAAGTCTTTCCAGAAATCAGGTACGCCTTAGGTCGAAGATCATCGAAGAACGGAACACCGTCTTCCCCAAGCAAGACCAATTCTTCATCAAAGATGTAGTCATTAATCCAGCCTTGCTGCTGAGTCGCACCGAAATAAGGGAACAACTCTGATGGGTTCTTCCTGGCGATACGTTGGTTTCGCTCAGTGACATTGATCGGCTTGCGCATGTAGTCCAAGCACACCGCAACCACGGCTAATCTGGTAGACTGCCATCCATGCGGGACCGGGAATGGCAGTTCATCCTCGTCCACTGATGACAGTGGTTCCTGCCTCTTAAGTTTCCCTTCTTCGATGAGTTTCAGTTTTTCCGTTTCGATCCGGTTGAGCAATTCCAACGCGGGTTCGTCCCTCGGATCTTGTTCGACCAGCCTCCCCCGGACGGCAAGGTCGAGGATGAAACGGCGCAGTCGCGGGATTGCGTCAGGTGCTTCGGTGAGGCGGTGGAAGTGATGGAAGAGCAGGTCGGGACTCATCGCGATATCACTCATCCGACAGCGCCTCCCCCTCCCGCTGCGCCAGTTCGTAAAATTCATCCAGCTTGGCCTGCAACAGGGCCTTGTCGGGCAGGCGGGTCTGGTATTCGGCGATCAGCGTGGGCGAGAGGCTGCGCGAGAGGGCGTATTCAACCACATCGTGGTCGCGGGTTTTGCACAGCAGCACACCGATGCTGGGAGCTTCGTGGGACTTCTTGTGGTCGCGGTCGAGGGCTTCGAGGTAGAAGCCGAGTTTGCCGAGGTGTTCGGGCTCGAATTCGCCTACCTTGAGTTCAAACGCCACTAAGCAGTTGAGGCCCCGGTGGAAGAACAGCAAGTCGAGGTAGAAATCTCGATTGCCGACCTGCACCTGAAACTGCTCGCCGATAAAGCAGAAGTCGCGCCCGAGTTCGAGCAGAAAGTGTTTGAGATGTCTTATCAGACCCTGCTGCAAGTCGCTTTCGCTATGGGATTCGGGCAGGTTGAGGAATTCGACCAGGTAACTGTCTTCGAAGACCGTTCCGGCGGTGGGGTGGATTTCTCGCAACAGTGGTGCGAGTTTTGGCGGAGCCGTGAGGGTGCGCTCGAACAAGCAGCCTTCGATCTGACGTTCCAGTTCGCGTTTGCCCCAGACTTGCTCTGCAGCCAGTTTGAGGTAGAAACCACGTTCTTCCTGGGTTTTGCACTTACCCAGAATCAGCAGGTTGTGAGACCAGCTCAGAACTCGCACCAGTGGTGCGAGTTTTTCGTCCCCTTGATAGACCTCGACAAACTGCTTCATTCGTC
>DAISKX010000122.1:0-8611 GCA_036820725.1 Nitrospiraceae bacterium | reverse complement strand
ATCCAGATGGAGGCGGGGCAAGCGGTCAATGCGCTGGCCACCGGCCAGTCGCAGAACATCCATCAAGCCATGATCGCGCTGCAGCAGGCCGATGTCTCGTTTCAGCTTATGATGCAGATTCGGAACAAACTGGTGACGGCCTATGAAGAGATTCAACGGATGCAGATCTGATCAGGTTCCGGACCTTCACACTTCAACAGAAACCGATTGAGCGAAGATGTTTCCTAATTTTAGTCAATTCACGATCAGTCAGCGGCTCATTATCCTGATTGCACTCGCCGGATCGGTAGCCGGTTTAGTCGCCGTCGCCCTCTGGACGCAGCAGCCCGACATGCAAGTCCTCTTCTCGAATCTCGCGCCTGATGATGCGGGAACCATTATCGACAAGCTGAAGGACGCGAAAGTGCCCTACGAAACCTCGGGTGGGGGCACGACCGTTCTGGTCCCCAACGCCCACGTGCACGACTTGCGCATCGAACTCGCCAGTCAGGGGTTGCCTCACGGCGGAGGGGTCGGCTTCGAGATCTTCGATCGGTCCACGCTCGGCATGTCGGAATTCGTACAAAAGTTGAATTATCGCCGGGCGCTCCAGGGAGAACTCGCACGTACGATCGCACAGATGCCGGAGGTGGAGCGTGCCAGAGTCCATCTGGCGCTGCCGGAGCGACGGCTATTTTCCAACGAACAGGATCGCGCGCGGGCATCGGTCGTCGTATCGCTGCGGAGCAGTCAGGTGCTGGGCAAATCACAGGTGCAAGGCATCATTCACCTGGTATCGAGCAGCGTCGAAGGATTGCAGGCACGTGATGTGACGGTCGTTGATGGCCATGGACAGCTCCTGTCCAACGCATCCACCGACGATACCGCCGCGTTGAGCGGGTCACAACTGGAGTACCAGCGAACACTCGAAAAGGACGTCGAGACGCGGATTCAATCCATGCTCGAACGGATCGTCGGGGTGAACAAAGCCGTCGTGCGTATCTCCAGCGTACTGGACTTTCGCAAGATCGAGACCACAGAAGAGCGGTTCGACCCCAACAGTCAGGTCGTCCGAAGCGAGCAACGCGGCCAGGAAAAAGCCAGTGGTGTGAACGGGACAACCGGAGGAGTGCCGGGAGTCGAGTCGAATGTGCCGCCGGGAAGCGACACAGAAGGTTCACAGACCAGCTCCACCAGCAATCAAACGAAGAATGAAACGGTTAATTACGAGATCAGCCGCACGGTCTCACGTATCGTGGAACCGATCGGTACCATCAAAAAGCTCTCGGTCGCCGTGCTCGTGGACGGAACGTACGAAGCGGCCAAGGCTGGAGAGGGCGACAGGACCGGCGCGGCGGAGGCCGTAAAAAAGTATGCGCCACGATCGGAAGAGGAGATGAAACGCATCGAGGATATCGTGAAGAAAGCCATGGGATACAACGCCGACCGGCAGGATCAGGTCGAAGTGGTGAACATCCAGTTCGGATTCGGGGCCGAGGAACCGGGCGGTGCCGCAATCGAAGCAGCTCCGGATGCGACCAGGATGTGGATGCCCTATGTCCGGTATGCCGTCGGTGGAGTCCTGTTCGTGTTGCTCTTGTTCTTCGTAGTACGCCCGCTCATGACGATGCTCGTCACCAGCTCACCGGCCCACACGGCAGCCCTGACGACACCGGCGCTTCCCGCGTCAATAGGCCAGGTCGAAGCCGCGCTCATAGGAAAACAGCCCACACAGGTTCTCGACATGGCCAGAAGCAATCCGGCAGCCACCGCCGTCGTCGTCAAACAGTGGTTGAAGAGTAACGCTTAGCCACGCTGATCATGGCCAAACAGCTGACCGGAGAACAAAAAGCCGCCATTCTGTTGCGTGCGATCGGAGAAGATGCCGCGGCGCTGGTCATGAAATCTCTCGACCCCAAAGACATTCGCAAACTGGGGTCGTACATGAAGGATACCGCGAACATCACGAAGGACGAGGAATCGTCCGTGATGACGGAATTTGAAAAGGCGAGCGCCGCGGGTGAAGTGCAGTTCGAGAGTAAAGAATACATGAAAGCCATTCTGGTCAAGGCGCTGGGAGCCGAAAAGGCGACGCGCATGTTGGAATCACTCAATACCCGGACCTACCCCGGCATCGATGCACTGAAGTGGATTGACGCTCGAACCGTGGCCCAGTTGCTGCGCGTCGAGCACCCGCAGACCATTGCAGTCTGTTTGGCCCACATCGAACCCGAACAGGGCAGTGTCGTGATCGGATCACTCCCGGAGGCACTCCGGGCCGATGTCGCGCTGCGGTTGGCGACCATGCAGGAGGTGCAGCCGGAGGTCTTGCAGGAATTGAGCGACAGCCTGCAAGAATCGCTCTCCTCGACCACCGGCAGCTCGAGCATGAACGTGGGAGGAGCAGAGTTGATGGCGGATATCTTGACACGCCTCGATAAGGTCACCGAGGGTGGAATCATGGCCAAGCTTTCGGAACGGGATCAAGCGCTGGCCGACAGCATTCGAGCGCTCATGTTCGTCTTCGACGATTTGATCAAACTGGACGATCGCGGCGTGCAGGAACTCATGAAGGAAATCAGCAAGGAAGACCTCCCGGTGGCGTTACGCGGCGGAAGTCCGGAGGTCAAGGAGAAATTCCTCAAGAATATGTCCAGTCGTGCCGCGGAGATGTTGAGGGAAGACATGGACAACCGGGGTCCGGTCAAGATTACGGACGTCGAAAGAGCGCAGCAAAACATCCTCAAGGTCTGCCGCAAGCTCGAAGAAGACGGTCGCCTGGTCATTACAGGCGCAGGCGGCGAGGAGATGCTGTAAGTGGGGGTACCAGCCGCCGCCCCCCACGCTGCGCAGTCGATGCCGTCTTCCGCTCAGGACCTCTCGCCAAAATGCATTCTCGTCGTCGATGACGAGGAATCCATCAGGAATCTCTTGGCTGCCTTGCTTCGTGAGGGCGGCCACAATGTCATCAAGGCGGGAAACGCGACGGAAGCCTTGGCATGCCTGAAGAGCAATCCCGTCGCCGTCTTGATCGTCGATGTCCAGCTTCCGGATATGGACGGCATCACGCTGTTGCAACAAGCCATAGAGCAGGAACGGAACCTCCTGGGCCTGGTGATGACTGGGTATGGCAACGTCGATGTGGCGGTGAGAGCCATGAAAGCGGGTGCTGCCGATTTCATCTCGAAACCCTTTCAGGCCGATCTCGTCCGGCTCACGGTCACGCGTTTGATGGAACTGCATCGCCTGCGACAAGAGAATTCGGTCCTCAAGAACGCCATGATCCGCTCAGGCAATATCCGCCTGACGCGCATGGCGTTGACGGACTTCGGACATAAGGAACAGAAGCACGGCGGCACCGATTACCAGCGCGGCGTGGCCGATGGAGAGCAGCGCGCGTCCGAACGGATGGCCGGGCTCCGCCAACAGGAACAATCGGTCTTCACGGCGATGATCGAACGTCTCGAATCCACGTGGCGCACGCTCCACACCACGATCGAACACGATGTCGCGTCGCTCGCCTTCGGCATTGCGCACAAAGTGCTGCGTGATGTGGTGGTGGACAAACCAGACCTGGTCGTGGCCCAGGTTCGGGTGGCCCTCAGCCATATTCAGGAGCGCGGGTTGATCAGGATTT
The DNA here is from genome assembly GCA_036820725.1 of Nitrospiraceae bacterium. Taxonomy (GTDB): domain Bacteria; phylum Nitrospirota; class Nitrospiria; order Nitrospirales; family Nitrospiraceae; genus DASSBQ01. The sequence goes on along the minus strand of DAISKX010000122.1, from coordinate 4,995 downwards.
GTGTACACCCCAGCGACTTGCCTCTTCTGGACGCTGCGCGACAAGCGCTCACCGATGACTCGCAAGGAGCCGTCTCGTTCAAATTGGAAGCCGATTCGGCCGTCTCGCGAGGAGGCTGTCTCATTCATACCGCCACCCGCATGATCGACGCGACACTGGAGACACAACTGCTCCGGATCGGTGAGGCCTTGCGGAAACGAGAATCACGTGAAACTCATTGAACGTCTGGAACAAGTCGAATCGATTGCGGTGACGGGGCGCGTGTCGCAGGCCGTCGGCATCGTCATCGAAGGGTCCGGGCCGTTTACCTCCGTGGGGGAAGTGTGTGAAGTCACCAGAGAGGACGGGCAGGGTACCGTCTTCGCCGAGGTGGTCGGCTTTCGAGATGACCGCGTTTTGCTCATGCCGTTGGGCGAGATGCAAGGCATCGGGCCCGGAAGCCGTATCATCATGCAAGGCCGTGTCGCATCCGTGCCGGTTGGAGCACAGCTGCTCGGTCGCATCCTCGATGGACTCGGGAACCCGTTGGACGAACTCGGTCCGCTGAAGGAGACGCCACGATATCCGATTCATGCGACCCCGCCCAACCCCTTGCATCGCGCAAGAATCACTCAGCCGCTGGATCTCGGCGTGCGCGCCATCAACTCGGTGCTGACGTGTGGATTGGGACAAAAGATCGGTTTCTTTGCAGGCTCCGGTGTCGGAAAGAGCATCCTTCTCGGAATGATCAGCCGCTATACGCGTGCAGATATCAACGTCATCGCCATGGTCGGAGAGCGTGGACGCGAGGTGAAAGAGTTTCTGGAGCGAGACCTCACGCCGGAAGCCTTGAAGCGTTCCGTCGTGATCGTCGCCACATCGGATCAGCCGCCGCTCGTACGCATCCGCGGCGCATTGGTCGCGACTGCCATCGCAGAGTATTTTCGTGACTGCGGGAAGCATGTCCTGCTCATGATTGACTCATTGACGCGCTTTGCCTACAGCCAGCGGGAAGTCGGACTGGCGGTCGGGGAACCGCCGACCACCAAGGGATACACGCCGTCCGTTTTTTCCGCTCTGCCGAAGCTGCTCGAACGAGTCGGCACCTGCCAAGGCGCAGGCACCATCACCGGCCTCTATACCGTCCTGGTCGACGGCGACGATCTCAATGATCCCGTGGCCGACTCCGTGCGCTCAATCCTGGATGGCCATATCGTGTTGTCCCGCGAGCTCGCCGCGCGCAACCACTTTCCCGCGATCGACATACTGCAGAGCACCAGTCGTGTGATGCGCGACGTCGTGTCACCGAATCACTATGCGGCGGCCCGACTGGTACTCGAACGAATGGCGCTGTATCGACGGTCCGAAGATCTGATCACGTTGGGGGCCTATAAGCCCGGCACCAGCAAGGATCTGGATAAGGCGGTGGCTGCCCATGACGACATCATGGCGTTTCTCAAGCAAGAGAATCGGCAGCCCGTGGATTACGCGCACTCCGTCGGAGAGTTGCTCGCACTGGCCCAGAGGATGCAATGAATTTATCGGTCCTTGTGTCATACCGCACCCAACTTGAAGAGATTCATCGGCTGGAGTTTGCGGCGGCAGGGCGGAATCTTCATGAGGCCGCGGATCGATGGTCCGCTCTGGAAGACGAGTTGAAAGCGAAGCAGGCGAGTTATGCGGAGGCCGGACGCACGGGCCTGACCATCGACGAAACCTACCAGTGGTACGCAGAAATTGAAGCGGCGGCTCATGCGCTTGAATGTGCGGCTGAACAGCAGGCCGTTCTGCAGGAGGAATGGACACAGAAGCAGACCATCGTGCTGGAGGCCATGCAGGAACGGAAAAAACTGGACATTCTCCTGAGACGCCGAAGAGAAGGACAACAGCGTCTCGAAATCCAATACGATCAACGGTTGACCGACGACACGGCCATGCGCATACGAAGGGCGACAAAGAGTCCGCTTTCACGCCGGCCGATCTCGAGCTCACAGAGGCCGGGAAATACCTGATCCGTCCGGCTCATCGAGGAACGTAAATCAATGCCACTGTTCGGCTTGCACTCCAGAGTGATCGCGGGAGTCATGAGCGTGGCCCTGTTGTGCACCGGAGGACTCTTCTTCGATCGCGCGCTGCCTCAGGACACGTCCAATCCTGTCGCTTCCCCCAAGACTACAGCATCAGTGCCGGACGCCTCCGACCCTCCCCGCGAACCCGCATCGCCGGATTCCGATGAGGCGGACTCAGAGCATGATTCCACCACAGCATCGCGACGAATGTTGGGGCCGGCGCTTTCCGTTCCACACGAGATTCTTGACATGCTGGATCAGCGCAAGCGGCACCTCGACCGACGGGAAGCGACCCTTCGCGGATCCGAAGATCGCCTGGCCGTGCTCAAGTCTGATTTGGAACAGATCCTGACCAAATACGAAAAATTCTCTGCTGCTCAAAAACGGAAAGCAGAGGAAGCCCAGAAACTTGATGTTGCTCGCAAGTTGAAGGACGACAAAACCTCATCTGAAACGCGCAACCTTCATCAAACCCAGTTGGCCAAAATTTACGAAGCCATGCCCGCCGAAGAAGCCGCGGCCAGGCTCGAACGGATGCCGGAACGAAAGGCCATCGAACTCCTTCGTATCCTGAAGGGAAAGTCGGCTGGAGCCATTCTCGCGTCGGTGAAGCCGGAACGAGCGGCGCGATTGACGGAACAGCTGCTGACACCTCCATGAGATCTCTGCGATCCTTCGTCGGCATGGTAGTTTTTTCCCGCTTCCCTGCATAATTTTCCTCTCTTCCACACTCTGCTTCTCGTCGTCACCAGAAAACCCCCGCGTCATGCGGAGATTTGCGATCACTTCACATGGCACAGCGCTTGAAAAGGTCCCCTGGCAGTTCACTCTGTTCTGAATCATGATGCAGCCTGACATTGCGATGAACCCGAACAACGCGATCCCGACGAGAAACAGGGCGGACTCAATAGGAGCGCCACGGTCAAAAACCTCCGGTCAATCGGAGCGGTACGGGTTTTCATCCGTCCTCGACCAGACCTCTCCCTGCAATCGCCCTAAACCGTCTAGTCCCGCACCCCGCGGTCCTAAACCGCAGCACGCAGAGACAAGACCTCAGCCTCAAAGGGATGAAAACCGGACAGAGGCGAGCCCCGAATCGGACCATTCATCACCCATGGTCGCGACGGGACGGAGCGCATCAGCTCAGAGTCATGGCGATCATGCCGATGGTACCGATGACGCGAAAGGCCAACCGGATCAGAATTCCGAAGAGACGGACGAATTACCGAGTGATGATTCGCTGTACAGCACCGGTGCTCTTGTGACCATGAGCCCACCAACGAACACCGTCGATCACGAAGCATGTGCGATAGCCACCGCACAATCCACCGAGAATTCGAGCGATGCCCTGCCCGCCATCGCTCCAGCGATTTCAAGTTCGGTAGAAAGCACCGCAGTGCTCCTGTCACCAGAGGAAGGGCAGGCGTTAGCCCCCGGATTGTCGAAACCCCAGGCGCCGCACGCAACCGCGCCTTCGCCTCAATCCCGCCAGATGGTCAACCCTCCACAGGCTCCGTCGACGGAGCAGGTGGTCGAGACGGCCGGCAGGACCACGGAAGGAGACCATGAAGCGGATTCGCCGCCATCAACTGATTCTCTCTTACTGCGAGAAGGGACGGTTTCTCCAACTCGTGGAGAAGCAGTGTCGTCTCCTCTCGTCGCAGCAGACCCGCTCGGACTCCGCATCGCCAGAACCGGGATAGACCAGGGCACCAGTACGAGTCCGTCGCCCGGGGGTGACGCGGTTACAGCGACTCTCTTCTCGCCTTCATACGAATGGCACGAGGGGGATCCGACACAAAGCGGTGAGCAGAACGATCGCAGTGAGTTATCCGCTCAGACAGGGAAACAGCCTTCAGGCGCACCGGCCGGTCATGCGGACCATGGCTTTGGGGAGACCGTCCTGGCCTTCACCGACGCGCCCAAGACAATGGATGAGGGATCAGCCAAACCGTCGTCGTCGAACATGAGCCCCTCGCGCAGCGGACAGGCTGTGCCGGAATGGCCGAAGGCCGAGGGACATCCCCAATTTCTGCAGAGCATCAGCCTGGACCTGGAACCAGCCGACCTTGGCCCGGTCAATGTCCGCATTTTCATGACGGATCGCACGGTTCACGCCCATATCAGAACGGACCATGCGGACCTTGGACAGGGGATGCTCAATCAACAGCACAATCTTGAATCCAGCCTTCAGGACTCCGGTCTGGAAATGGGTCAGTTCAAGGTCACGATAGACCAGCATGGTCATCATCGAGGGGACTCTCATGGCCTCATGAGACAACAGGCAGATTGGCGCCAGCCGGCAGAAGAACCAGGCGGCGATGCTGACAACGACCAGGGGCATCGGGTCTCGTCCGATCCGTATAGACGGTCCGGTATCATGAGTATTTTCGCATAGCGTGCCGGCTTCTTACCCAAGGGAGGATTCGCATGGACATCAGTAAACTGATCACCGACCACACCACCACCGCCTCGAAACCCACGTCCAACGGTCCCAAGCCGCTGGGCCAGGACGAGTTCCTCAAACTTCTCGTCACACAACTCCAGCATCAAGATCCCTTGAGTCCGTTGGAGAATCAGGACTTCATCGCTCAAACCGCCCAGTTCACTCAGCTGGAACAACTTTCGAAGCTCGTCAGTCTCATGGAGAAGAGTGTCGGCCTGCAGGAGGCGGCACAGGGCGCGTCGTCATCTCCATCGACGACAAACACACAGCAGCCGGCAAGCAGCACGGCAGTCTAACGGTTCAGCCACGCGTGACCGATACGAAGGAGGGCTCGCATCATGGGAATTCTCACGGGAATGTTTACCGCCGTCACGGGACTCAATTCGTACGGCAATGCCATGTCGGTGATCGGAAACAATATCGCCAACGTCGGAACCGCCGGTTTTAAGTCGAGCCGGGCGAGTTTTGCGGAGTTGGTGTCTGCCTCGCTTGCAGGCAGCT
>DAISKX010000121.1:0-8630 GCA_036820725.1 Nitrospiraceae bacterium | reverse complement strand
ATGGAGGAAGTGAAACAACTTGAACAGATGCCGCACGGTCCTGAGCCGGATGTCTAGGTGCTTGCACAGCATGTGGCCGAGACTGCGGGACCGGACCCTGCCCGGCCGGCAGAAACCGAAACGACCAAAATATCCGACGCAAAGGTTCCGGAAGAGCGTGAAGTCATCCGCGTCAGTCGTGATCGACTGGAGCGGTTGCTCAATCTGGTCGGCGAGCTGGTCATCGACCGAGGCCGCTTGGAGCAGCGTCTTCGAGTATTGGAACAGTTGTCACAACAGGTCTCGGCGAACAAAAACCGCCTGATTGACGCCGTGCACTCATTCGAGGAAAAGCATACGTTTTCTTTCCAGCCGATGCCGTCAGCCACGACAAGCCCCGAACCCAATGTGCTGCCGGGACTCAGTGATTTTGGATCTCTGGAGTTCGACAAATACGACGATTTTAATATTCTGGCGCGACGCATCAGCGAGGTCACCGCCGACATCGCAGAATCCATGTCGCAATTAAGCGGGTCAATTCGTCGTGCGCAGGATGATATGGGTCAGCTCCAGCAATTGATTCTCGGTATGCGCGATGAGATTGCACGAGCCCGAATGGTTCCCATCGGGACTCCATTCACCAGGTTCCGACGGGCCGTCCGCGAGATGGCACGGACGACGGGGAAAGAAGTCAATTTGGTCACATCCGGTGAACACACGGAAATTGATACCGGTGTGGTTGAGCGTCTCGTCGATCCGCTCGTTCACCTCGTTCGTAACGCCGTCTATCACGGTATAGAACCGACCGCAGTGCGTGTATCTCACGGTAAGCCGGCGATGGGGACGATCTATCTCCATGCGGCCCATCGCGGCAATTCCGTCATTATTGAGGTCGAGGACGATGGCGCCGGCCTCGATCTGCAAAGAATCAAAGCGAAAGCAGTCCGCCTGGGGCTCGTTCGGCAGCACGTTGCGGATTCACTTCCGGAATCGGAAATCATTAAGTTTATCTTCTTGCCTGGGTTCTCTACGGCAGAGTCGGTCGGGGATCAAGCCGGCCGAGGCGTGGGTCTTGATGTCGTGAAACGTGTGATTGAGACCATGAATGGCCATATCGAAGTCGAATCCGTGAGCGGGCAAGGGACCAAATTCACCATGAATTTACCCCTCACGCTCCTGATTGCCACGGCGCTGCTGGTCCGGGTCAATACCGAGCGGTATGCCATTCCGCTTCCGAGCGTCCGTGAAGTCACCATGCCGTCCGGCACGTCCCTGCAGCGGATGGGTGATCGAAGCATTCTCCAGATCGGGGAGGATGCCATCGAAGTGCATCCGCTCAGCCAACTGCTTCGTCGAGAAACGGGTGTTGTCGACAGTACGACACCCGTGGTCATCGTTCGGACAGCCACAGGGCCCCTGGGGTGCGCGGTGGACGAGCTCCTGGGTCGCCAAGAAATCGTCATCAAATCGCTCGGGTCGCTCAAGCCGTTCGAACGGTCGGTTTTTGGAGGGGCGACGATTGATCCGGAAGGTCGCGTCATTTTGGTCCTCGATGTCAGCCGGCTTACCGCTCGCGAATATCAGAATGTTCTCCCTGTGTCAGAATCTGCGACGCCCCAGGCTCAAATCGAAGGACCGATTGACTCAGTTGCGGAACTCGAATCCCCATCCAAGCATGCGCCCCTCTTGCTCATCGACGATTCGCTCAGTATCCGCAAATTTGTGGGGAGGATGCTCGAATCAGCGGGGTATATCGTTGAAACCGCGGTGGACGGCGAAGAGGGGCTACGAAAAGCGTCGGCGCAATCGTATCGCTTGATTATTACGGATCTCGAAATGCCGAAGTTGAATGGATTTGAAGTGATTCAAGCCCTCAGGGGCCGGGCCCAAACACAGGCCACCCCTATTCTGGTCATGACGACGCGCGCAGGGGAGAAGCATCGGCAGATGGCCATTAACGTCGGGGCATCCGGATACATTGCGAAACCGGTAGAGGAGCGCGCGCTCATTCAAGAGATTCAACGCTGGGTCGGCAGCGAGTCTGGCGTCAAAAAATAAGCACAGCGTCGGCGGTTGAATGACCCGCTGGCAGGATGAGAGTTTGTCATGGCACTCCGAGGATACAAAGCCGCCGCGACGGCGCGCGACACGCAAATCAGATGTCTGGTGATGGCTTGTGGACCCTGTGTCCTCGCCGTTCCGGCCGATTGGGTACGCAGCATTCTGACCCAGGAAGAAGCGGGCTACGGTGAAACCATCTCGTCCGGCGGTGTGGCCTATACGGTGACAGACCTGGCCGGACGTCTCCACCTTCCTTCCCTGACGGCTTCTTCCGAGACACGAATCATTCTCTATGGCAATGAGAACCGTGTGTGCGCGTTTGCGGTGGATCGGGTACTGGAACTCGTTGAGCCCGAGCGTCACGAACTTCAACCGCTGCCGACCCAGTTTCGCAATGCAGAACGTCATCGCCTCGCGGGCTTCTTTCTCTATCGAGAAACCATGGCATTGATTGTCAATCCAGGCTGGATTCTGGAAGCGGGGTCTCAGCCCGATGCATGCCTGTCCAGCGGATTTGAAGGACATTGGCCTCAAGCTGAAGAGAGAGGTCTATCCATCAATGTTTCCCCGAAAGCAGAGAGCCATTTGTCTGCTGTTGAACCATTGAAATAAGCGAACCACATCATGTTGCGTTCTCAAGGCCATAACCACCGCCATACAGGTCACAAGACGGCAGGTTCGGTGCGCAACCAGGCGCTCCTGGTATTTTCTGTAGGCGGCCGACGGTTAGGTGCTCGGACGGAGGATATCGCGGGTGTTCAGCTTTGGCAGCATGCCACGCCCGTACCCAGCGATACGCCATTTGTGAACGCCATGGTACGCTTTGATGAGAAATGTATGCCGGTATACGATCTCGCCGGCAAACTGAACCAGACCCTCGATACGGACAGCCCGCTCTGTCTCATGATAAAGCATGAGGATGGTCCCATGGCCATCTGCATCGATGCTCACATCCCGTCACTACACATGGTGGACCCGTCTACTATACAAGGCCGGGATAGTGAAGATGCGGATATTGCCGGAGTATGTTCGGCGGGTGACGAGCAGGTGACGGTTATTAACTGTGCCAGGCTAGGAAAGGGTGCTGTCTCAACTCTCGGGCGATCCCAGCCCTAGGGTAGAGCATGCGTGAGGGTAATCCATGCCGAAGATCCTGATTGCTGATGATAGCATTGCCGTCAGAAAGGTGGCGGAGCGGCTGTTGACTGAGGCAGGCATGGCTGTGTCACTGGCGGCAAATGGCGCTGAAGCGCTGGCCTTCCTCGGGAGGGAGCGCCCGGACCTGGTCGTGTCTGACGTGATCATGCCTGACAAGAGCGGATACGAGGTATGTTCGTTTGTCCGCGCACAACCGGCGCTGGCCGGTGTTCCTGTATTGCTTATCTCTGGGATTGTGAACGATGAGGTCACCAAGCAAGCGGATTCCTGTCATGCAGACGGTGTGTTAAAAAAGCCGTTCCAGGGCACGTCCCTAAAAGACCGTGTTCAAGATCTCTTATCGAAGCATGAGGGAAAGAAAGCCGCAGCACCTGTACCGCAGGCGCTCTCCGTAAATGGAAAAGCTCTTTCACCCGAGGCCGTTGAACCGGTCGAACGGCCGAAAATTCCAAGTGCGCCGATTCGCCACGATTCGGCCGAAGTCGCCACGGCTGCCGTCGCAAAGCCTCCGACGGAATCCGCGATCATCCGAGAAGCGGGACCGGCTGGGCAGCCCAATTCACCATCCTCCGTGGAAAGTCAACGTCTCGCTGCTCGAGTGGTGGAACTGGAATCGGCGCTGGCAGAGCACCGCCAACGCGAGACGGAATTCACTGCAAAGCTGAACGATCTGGAACCGCATGCCCAGCGTGCACGTGAGCTTGATGCCATGCTCGCCCAGGAACGAGAGAACCGGAACGTTCATGAGCGTGAGACCCAAGCCGGTCTCGAACGAGAACAAGAGCGCACCCGACAGCTATCCGAACAGCTTGAGGCGCTGCAATCTGTCCTTACAGAGGAGCAACGTCGCAGTACCGAGTTGCTCGACAAGGTGAATGAGGGGGAAGGCCTGGCTGCCAGGATTCAAGAAGTAGAGTCTGTTTTGGCGGTCGAGCGCAAACAGATGGCTCAGCTCTCGGAGAAAGCAATCGAGGATGCGAGGAAGGCTGCGCGAGTGCACGAACTGGAGGCAACCCTCAGTGCCGAACGCGATGCAGCCTCTCAGTTGGTTCAGCAGATCACTGCGCTCGAAAAAGTCGAAGGACGCGTGAAAGATCTGGAAGCAAGGCTGTCGGCCGAACGAGACAAATCCGGAACTCTGCTGAAGCAGATTGCAGACCTTGAGGAACGGGCCGCTCGGGTGAAGGAACTTGAGGGTGTGTTAATGACGGAGCGTGAGCGCACCGCACACTTGGAAACGACCCTGTCATCGGAGCGAGAACAGACCGCCATGCTTGCACAGAAGTTGACTGACCTTGAGGAACGGGCCGCTCGGGTGAAGGAACTTGAGGGTGTGTTAATGACGGAGCGTGAGCGCACCGCACACTTGGAAACGACCCTGTCATCGGAGCGAGAACAGACCGCCATGCTTGCACAGAAGTTGACCGACCTTGAGCAGGCCGTGACGCGCGCACAGGAACTGGATAGTGTGTTGGCGAGCGAACGGGAGCGATCGACTCAGCTTGCCAAACGTGCCACTGAAGCAGAGCAATCCGCGGAACAATCCAACCATCGCTTCGAGGAAATGGCCAGAAAGCTCGCTGAGATCGCCGGACTTGCTTCAAAATTAGGAAGCGGAAAACGCTGACATCATTTCATGCTGGCTAAGTGGTCCAGAATCCCCGTTCACGGTTTAGGGAACCGCGGTGTCCACAGAATCCGACAATAACGAAGATCAGTTTCAGAAAGAACTAGTCGAGCTTTTTGCGCAGGAAGCACAAGAATGGCTGGTTCAACTCCACGCCGCACTTACTGAACTAGAAAGCCAACCAACTGCGGATCGTCATATACAACTCGTCGATACGATTGTACGCGGCATCACCAGTCTGGGCGGGTCTGCCGCGACCGTCAATCTGCCGGATGTGGAACAGACGACGTTCGCCCTCCTGCCGTTTATCGATATCGTTCGTGACCGGACGACGGCGACCAAGCAAGATTATCACACAGTCCGCCAGCAGTTCCGCAGCGTCGTCGCTTCTGTGACGGCCGCAACCGGTTTGACGCTTGAGATCGATTTCGGTTCAGATGAGAGCAAGTCGGCGTCCACCGCCACGGACCTCGTCAGCATCCTGAATGCTCTTCGTGACATGCAGGAGGCTCGCTCGCGCACCCACCGCTGTACACGGAATCTGGCCCATCTGGTCATGCGTCGGCTCGAACAAGAAGTTAAACAAGGAATCGAGCACATTGAGCGCGACATTATTCAAGAGATCTTGACCGAGGTGAATAAAGGCGATGAGGAGTTGCTTCGCATGATGCATGACGCACTGCCCGGTATTGCCCGCCTCTGCGGTCGACTCATGCAGGTGAAGACGCCCACGATGTTGCAGGCCTCTGAACTTACTCCGGTCCTGCAGGAAGTCGAGCGTCTGCACAGTTGTGCCAAACAGGTCAATGCGACGGCACTCGTCACATTTCTCACCGGACTGCAGAGTTTTCTCACGCTGGTCTCGCAAAAGCGGCTGGTTCTCGCATCGGAGAAACTCGCCGCCGTGGAGAGACGGATCAAACGGGTGGTCGAGACGGTCCAAGAATGGGTCGACATCGGGCGTGAAGAGCGAGAGGTCATCGACAGGCTGATTGCGGCGGCGAATTAGCCCGTACACTTGGTGCGAGCATGGTGCCGGCGGGACGAGATGTGATATGCCAATGAAAGAGTTCGAAGATAAGGACCTCACGTACGAGGAATATTGGGGCTTTCAGCGCCGTCCCTTTGAGAATGTGCCCGATCCGCATTTTTATGTGGCCTCGAGAAAACATGAGGCGGGGCGGCAGCGACTTCTTTACGGGATCCATGCCAGAAAGGGCGCGGTCATGTTGACCGGAGAAATCGGCTGCGGGAAAACGTTGTTGAGCCGCGCCTTGATCGTCAATCTGTCGCACACGAGATTTGATGTGGCGCTGGTGGCCAACCCCTCGCTACCCGCGGTCGAATTTTTAGCCGAAATCCTCTATCAGTTCGGCATTGAAGCAACGAGCTCAAAGGCCGAGTTGCTTCACCGATTGAATGACAGACTCCTAGACAACTATCATCGAGGATTGGATACGGTGCTGGTGGTTGATGAAGCGCAGGCCATTCTCGACGACACCATTTTCGAGGACCTTCGGCTGTTGATCAACTTCCAGCTCAACAATCGATTTCTCCTGACGCTCGTGCTCTTGGGGCAGCCGGAGTTGAAGGCGCGGATCGCTCGGATCCCTCAATTGGATCAGAGAGTCGCCATCCGATACCACCTCCAGGCGTTTGATGCGGAGGAAACCCGTCAATACATCTCAGCCCGCATGGCGGCGGCAGGATCCTTGCGCGAGATTTTCACGAAGAATGGAACGGCGTTGATCTATGAACGGACGGACGGCGTCTGCCGTCTCATCAACTCCCTGTGTGACCTCTGTCTTCTTCTCGGTTCGTTGGAGCAGTTGTGCGAGATCGATACGCGAGTGGTAGAGCACGCCTGTTGCGTGAGCTAGTCAAGGAGGTACGTGTCGTGAATCAGAGGCTGCCATGACTCGTCCGCGCGAAGACTGGTACCGACGTGCAGAACGTGAGCTTGCGCAGCTCGCCACGGCTGTGCAGCAGCAAGCCCCCATACACCTCGAGGCGGTATCTCTTACGGCGACGGCGCTCATCGAATCCTTGCACGTCAGTGATCAACTGGTGGTGCATGCGTTATCAAGCCCGTCCGGTCCTCCGTTGATTACGAATCTCATCAATGTCGGAGTGCTTGCGACGAAGCTCGGCATTGGCCTTGGCTACTATGGGGACGATCTGCATCACCTGGCGCTGGCGGGACTTGTCCACGACATCGGGATATTTGCCATTTCGCAGAACATCCTGAAGAAGACCGGTCGTTTGACGTCTGATGAACGCGCGCTGATCGAACAGCATCCGCGACTCGGCTATGAGAGTATCAGACAATTGGGCGAATCCTATGGATGGCTTGCAGAGGTGGTCTTACAAGCGCATGAGCGGGGAATGGGGCAGGGGTATCCGAACAAACTCAAGGGGCGGCAGATCAGTGAGCTGGCACAAATTATCGGAGTCGTGGACATCTTCGATGCCCTGATCAGCCCTCGTCCGTACCGTCGCCGTCTCCTCCCGCATGAAGCAGTCAGAGAGCTTCTGGTCAATGAACGGACCGCGTTTCCGAGGGAAGTCATGAAAGCGCTCGTCGAACAATTATCCGTGTATCCTCTGGGAACGAAGGTGCGATTGAGCAGCGGGGAAGAAGGGATGGTCATTCGGATCAATCCGAAGTATCCTTCTCGTCCGGTCGTGAAGATTGAGCAGGCAGACGGCATTGCGATTTCCATGCGCGACGTTGACCTGAGCACGATGCCGATGGTCTCCGTCACAGACACCATCGATCCTCCCGCAGTCGATCGTGTCGAATTTTTCAAGGCCGGAGAGCCGGCGTCTACGACAGAGCCATCTGTCAACGTTTCGGATCAGTTTGCGGTATTGCTGGAAAGCCTGGACGCGATTGCCAGCGTCATTCAAACGGTGGTCAAGAAAAAGGAAGGGTCGGGTGAACTGGGAACGGCGCCCACAGGTCTAGCCGGTCCAGCCTCCGATAGAGCGACGAATGGGACGCCGATCGCCGAAGGAGATCTTCAAAAAGAAGTGATCGGACTGTTCGCACTGGAAGCACGGGAATGGCTCAATCAGATACAGACCGCTCACGCTGCGCTCGAACAGGCCTCGGAAAGGCTCCTTCAATCGAAGCTCCTCAATATTATGCTCCAAGGTATGACGAACCTTGCGAGATCGGCTGCCGCAGTTCCATTGCCGGCGATTGAGACTATGGCGACGGGTCTGTTGCCGTTACTCCATTCGGCAGCGCGTCAGGACCGTGCAACCGCGGCGCACCATCTTGGCGCGCTTCAAGAAGGTCTGAATAGACTCGCGACGGGTGTGCGAGAACTCTCACGCGAGCATGCCAACGAGTATAGTGACCCTGATGCTGAACGTCAGTCGATGGTGGAAGCGGCCGAGAGTCATTCGCCGTCTGAAGACTTCCTTGAGCGTGAGAAGGAACGAGGAGCTGCAACGGGTACTGCTCCATCTGGCCCGACGATCCTTGATTCACTGCGACAGTTACATCAGGTGCGGGGGCGATCGTTGCAGCCGATGCGGGATGTTTTGGAGGATGTGATTCGACGCGCTGAGGAACAACGTGAAGGAGGCGGGGATGTTATTGATGGGCGAACCATCGGCCGTATTTTGAATGAGCTGAATGATCTGGACGAACAATTCTTGGAACACATGGGCGAACGCGTCCCGGAATTGGTTCAGATGATCACGCGACTACGAAGAGAACCGGGAAACGAAGCCCTGTCACTTGAAACGCTGACGCCGGTTCTTCGGCACATCGATGGGTTGCGCCAAGCCGTCG
>DAISKX010000120.1:0-8638 GCA_036820725.1 Nitrospiraceae bacterium | reverse complement strand
GGTTGTCATCATGTGTGTCTGCTCTTAAGGGGCTATTGTTGCTCGGGCGCCTGGGCAAAACCGAGATCGATTTCATCCTTTTCATCGAACGGCAGCTTGAAAATGCCGGGACTGTCCACAAAAGCGGTTCCTCTGATGCGATAGCGAACCTTACCGGCACCCGTCTTATTCAGTTCCTGAAACTGACGGAGAAAACTGCTGATACCGGTGATCACCTCCACATTCACCACCTGTGAGCCGAACCGAGGAATGATGACCTTTTCCCCCGACATGCCATTTGCAAATTTCTGCTCATTCAGATCGATGTCGAACCGCATCCCGTTGATGCCCAAATCCTTCTCGTTCGGGTTCTGGATACGAAGGTGCACGTCGAAGCGCTGTTCAAAAATGGCGAAGTCCTTGGGCGCAATGTTCGCAATGGATATTTTCGGCGGGTCGATGTCGGGTGGGACTGTCGCGCAAGCTGCAAAAAAGATCCCAGCGACCAGGATGGACGACGAAACGGATTTGTCTACCGATGAGGATGTATTCATCTTTGCCGCCTTTCAGGCTGTCGTGAAGTGACATCCTGCCGCCGCGGAAGTTGTGCCTTACTTCAACACCACGACCAAAGCATTCTTGCTGGGGCAAAACGTTGCCCCTCACTTGATGGAGTCATATTGACCTTTCTACACCAGTCACCCACAAGGGAAACTGTCAAAAGTAACAGGTGGACGGAGCCCCTCCTTTTGTCCCGACCGACATCCAAACGAAGAGTCCTTCAGTTCGCGGGAGGATACTGTGCGCAGAGAAAAGCAGACAGGTCCCATTCGACCATCTTTCGATCGGGAACCCGGTGGATTGTCTCGTGGGGCAAGCGAGCCCGGCGAGGAAACGCCGCAGTCCATCCCTACATCTTATGCCGGAAGAGGATGCCTCCTATTTTGACAGATGTCATTTGTCGATTTTCTCCTATACCGTGTCACTGCATCTCGCGGTTCTGAGGTGCACGCGCCATGAATGCGAGAGATCCTCCGATGATTTCGTCCGGGAGAGTGATTCGATGCGTGGTCTCATCTTACTGATCGACGATGATTTCCAGATCCCGGGAGTGTTGCGCGCTCGGCTGAATACGATAGGGTTCTATGTCGTCTGGGTACACGTTGTCACGATCCTAGGAAATCAATGGGTGAAGAAATCCCAATTCGAGGGCATCATTTTGAATTTCGACATGCGGCATCATGATGGCATGGCCGTACTCGAAAGCCTCCACACACAGCGTGTCGAAACCCCAATGATTGTCGTGTCCCACTCGTCAACTCGCGAGCGGTTGGAAGAGGCGGTTCGGAAGGGCGCCCGTGATTATATTGTGATCCCGTTCGATACCCAGCTCTTACGGGAGAAATGCCTTCGACATTTCCAGGCGCCGGACGCGACGTCGTGCCGCCCACCATGGCAGCAAGGGAGGGTGCCACGATGATGTACGTCGGCGATGAATACGAACGTCTCTTCGTCCGCATCTACCTCGGCCTGTGCCTGCTCGGGATGGCATCACTGTTGACGATGTGCTGCGCATGAAAAACACCGGCGGGGTCGCGGTCGAGAACGTGCTCGAGATCAAGGGCAATACGAAGCTCATCACATGGCAAGGTTCTTGGACTCGGTCATGAACCACCTCGCCAGCGCCACTCCTTCCACGACGGAGCAAGCATGCCGCTTCTCACTGCGATCACGACGGCATTCACGAGGTCATCGGTGTAGAGCTTCTTTTTGATGCGCTGCAGGTGCATCCGCACGGTACGCTCGCTGATGCCCTGCGCGGCGGCAATCTGCTTGATGAGCTCTCCCATGGCGCGACGCTCCAGGACGGCTCGCTCACGCTCCGTGAGGAGAGGCCGAGGGCACGCTTGTCTGAGCGCCTGGGCTAGAACGGGCACGACGGCCTCAAATCGCTTCACGTGCGCGCGACAGCTCTCTTCGGACGCCATGTTGAGAACAAAATAAATCCACAGGTCCTGGGTGAGTACCCCCCCGGAGAATGAATATTCAAGATTCAGGCTTTTGAGACGCGCGAGGAGTTCAGGATCAAATTGTTTTCTCGCTCGCCTCGCAACATCGAGCCAGACTTGAGTCTTGTTCGTTCGGAGCCATTCCTTGAAGACGGGGCTCTTCCACAACAGGCCCCTCGCGAGAAACCAGCGCAGGAGATCGACGGGGAAACTATGATTGAAGATGAAGCCGATGGTCGCACTCGAGGGATACCCCCATCCGCAGAGGAGGTTCTTATAAGGGAGAAGGGTCTCCAGCGACGTGAGAAGCTCACGAAATTGTTTCGGTGTATGGCATCGGGTCGCGGAGGCCTTCAGCTCGTGGAGAGATACCGTGTGCTGAGAAGACCGGGAATGTCGTTGAAGGCCTCGCGTGGCAGTCGGGGTTGGTGAGAAAGAGCCGGGGGTCATCCTTACCTCCTCTTATGCCAGAAGATGATACCTCCTCTTTTGACAGATGTCACTCGCCGATTTTCTCATATATGTATGATGTCGCCTGGGTCTGAATCTGAGGGACATGGCTCATGAATGTAGAAAATCATCTGATCATTTCACCGGAGACAGCTTTCGATGCGACATCTCATCTTAGTGATCGACAATGAGTTCGAGATCCCCGGAGTGTTACGCGAAGGGCTGACTCCTATAGGGTTTGATGTGGTCTGGGTCAATGTTGTGGCTATCCTGGGCAATGAATGGCTCAAGAAAACCAAATTTGAGGGCATCATCTTGAATTTCGACATGCGGGATCATCCTGGAATGGCCGTGCTCGAAAGACTCCACGAACAGGGTGTCGAAATCCCCGTCATTGTCATGTCCTCCCTGCCAAGCCACGAGCGGTTGGAAGAAGCCGTTCGAAAGGGCGCCAGAGACTATATTGTGAAGCCGTTCGACGCCGCCCTATTACAGGAAAAATGCCTTCGGCATTTCAGCCCACCGCCATCATGATGTCTGGCGGCCGATGGCGGATCAGAAATTCCTTCAAGTGGAGAAAGTGAAGCCCCGGCCCCGGCCTTGACTACTGCCCACCGAGACAACGCTTTCGACGAAAGGCTTCGCCCATGAATGCTGAGGTCCCACCCGGGACAGTCCCACCGCTTCGCATTTTGCTGGTGGACGATTTCCATCCCTTCCGACAGACCGTAGAACGCATGCTCAAGCCATTTCCGTCTCTCGACCTGATCGGAGAGGCCGCCGATGGGCTCTCCGCCGTCGAGATGGCGCTCTCCCTCCGTCCCGATATCATCGTGATGGATGTCCAGATGCCTGGACTGGACGGCATTGAGGCCACCCGACGCATCAAGAGCCAACTCCCTCAGGTATGCGTGATCGGCGTGTCTGCCATGGATCACCCCATGATACATGAAGCGATGTTGGCAGCAGGAGCCTCGGCATTCGTCCCCAAATATTGTGCCGTCACCTTGCCTCAAGTCATTGAACACATCACCGGAAAACGCCTGGACGATCACGATGTCAATCACTAGACCTGTCGGCATCCGACCCCTTTTGAGTCAGACGATCTGCCCGTGCATAACGCGAAGGGCTCAAGGCCTGACTGGCTGTTAGAATTGTAATGAGCACCTGCTGCCATCGGTTGTGTACGTATCCAAGACACCATAATGATCGGAGCCGGCATCCACATGGACTGCATCCGGTTGTCCAAAGAGCTCCTGGCTAAGACAGCCTTTCGGATGTGCCGTGTTCCAGCGCATCGCAAAGAGAAAATCGATCCTCCTTGCCTCACCGATTCCCTGGCGATACCTGGCCACAATTCGCTGTTGTTCCGTCTCACTCAGGGTGTGGATGAGAGAGCTGAGAGTGGGCGGCAGGTTGACCTCTTCGTGTCGCGCAATGGGATTATGTTGCGGATCATAGGAGCGCAGCTCATTCGTAGGAGATGCGAGCATATAGGTGTCCTTCAGTCCGGCAGCCTCTAGTTCTTGATACTCTGGCGAACCAGGTTCGAAGTTGAAGTCTCCCCCGAGGATGACACCGGCATAGTCTCGTTCTACTTGCAGTGTTTTTAGATTGGCGATCAATACACGGAGTTCGTCAAGCCTCCGCTTCCGGTCCTCGATCAGCACCTGAAGAACTTGCTCATACTCGTCTTTCTTGGGCAGCCGTCCCTCAGCCCGTGCGGCCTCGATTTGCTGTATGAAATATTCGTCTCGCTCGATGCCGGAATGGAGGTGCAGACTGACGGCTACCCACTTTCTGCCGGTTGCAGGATTCTCGACTTCCGCAACAAGGGCGTACCGAAGTTCGCCGAACTGCACGCCCATATAATCGCGGCATCCACCTACTTCTCCGCTGAGTTTGAGACCTTCCAGTTTTCTAATCCGGAAGGGGAGCTTTGCAAGCACCACGAGCCCATTGTTCAAGCCGGGAACTACTGCCAATCCCGGCGCCAATCGGACTCCACAAGCGTCGACCTGATGGACCTCCCTGTACTCGAATCCCAATTCCTTAAGCCGGTGCACGTACCATCCGGCCATTTCCGGTAAAGGATTTACCTCTTGCAGCAGAATAAGGTCCGGCGCGACCCGGGCGATGCCTTCGGCTTGCAAAGCCAATCGCGCCGCCCGTTGGTCCTGCGATTCACCAGGATGAACCGAATAGCGGCCGACCGCCAAGCCATGAAGGGTGTTATAGGTGAGGACACGGACCTGCTGCGGAGGCTTCACCGTAAGGCCGGAATCGATGCGCTCGTGACCGGACGTGGCACAGCCATTTTGGATCGACACCAGCGACAGTGCCAGAACAGCGTAGCGGATCATGGGGCTCATGGCTCCTCCACTGTTCGCACACACCACGGCGATCATTGCACGTTTCCGATCCAGCACGACCTCCTTGTCAGGAGCTTGACTCCCTTGAACCCTCGATATCGCCAGTCCAACCTTTCCTTCACAAGCGTCACTCCGATCGGTTCGATCTCCGTGCCAAGAGATGCTATGCTCTACCCACGCCGTTGTTTCAAGAGACCAACGGAATGTTGCGTGCCAGCTCGAGTCGCAACAGCGATCGGATCTTGGTTTCGATTTGCAGGTAACGCGCGACCTTCGCCGCCGGCAGGACCTCGCCGAACTTGTCGGCATAGGATTGCTTCAATACCACCTCCGACTCTTCGACCGCCAAGGCTTCGTTGAGCAGTTGCGCCGCAGTCTCGTCGGGGATAGGGCCCTTCCTGTAGGCATCTGCGTAGTCCGTAATCGTCCCCGCGAGCCGTTGATTGATCAAATCCAGCTCCCGTTGATACTCCTTGTACAGCGGCCAGAACTTTGCGGCTTCGGCTTCCGTCAGATCCATGTTTTGTGCAACCAGCAACTTCTTATCCGCTTTGATCTTGTCTAACAGAATCTGCATATTCGTCGTGTCTGTACGCTGCGTGGTCGCCACTTGACTCGGTCGGCTCGCCGCGGTCGTGGTGCTGCTCGGTCGGCCTTGTTGCTGCTCTGACGCACAGGCTTGGCACAAGACCATGCCCATGAAGATTGTTCCAAACTTGATGAGTCGCATTGAGTCCTCCTTTTTTTACCTTCCAGATGAATATAGCCGGGTTCTGAACCATCAGTCAGAACTTAAATCCGACATCGAGCTTAACCAGAGTGAACCCTGGGGTGCCGGTGTGGGACAGGTCCACCCATTGCTGTCTCACGCCTGCGCGTAAGAAAAACCCCCGGTTGATGTCCCATCGCAAACCTCCTCCGACCCCATAACTGAGGAGAGTGTCGGACTTGGTAGGCTGCACTCCGCCGCAGATTTGGCCGTACCAGGGATCCCAGTAGCAGCCGATGACCGGCGGACCCGCAGCGATGTCGGTGTTGACGTGAGTCCCACCGAGCATAGCATCAACGTAAGGGGTCAACGGACCCTTCAGAAAGTTGTAGGTCAGTGCAAGGCCGAAGGTGTTTGTTTGAATCGTCCCGTTGGTCGACCTGGCCGGCAAGGGATTGCCGGCAACCGGCTGGACCTGAGCATGATAATCGGGCTGGCTCCAGGAGAACAGCCCCGCCAAATTCCAATGGTCATTGAAGTTGTACCCGACCTGAACCCCAAAACCGAATGTGTCCTCAATCTTGGCAGTGGTTCCTCCCTCGAACCCGAGATTCTTCGCCAGTGTGTACTGGGGAGACAACATGAATTCCCACAAGCCCTTCCGATACGATTCGATAGCCTCTGCTGAAACGCTGACAGGAACGGTGACCAGATGAGCCGCCAGTACCGCAGCTCCAGTCATTTTGCTCAACGTATTCATATACCTTCCCTTCAATGGTATGCGGTGACACATCATCTAATTTCGCCGCGAACCATTCGGGACCGGTTCGATCTTGACGGCGCTTTTGTCCATGCATCACACGATATCGAGGCGACCGTTTGACGCAGATCAGTATGATATGGGAGCCAGCGTATACTAAATACAAATTCTGGAAACTGTCAGAATTGACAGGTCGATGGAGTGTCTGCCGGAGGACTACAAGAGATCAGTGGACTGACCTGATCGCACGACCTTCCCGCAGGATAGCGACACCTAGCAGGCACCACTTACTCGGATGGACGCGTGAACCGGGAGAGGCTATTATGCGCGCGCCTCTTCCACGAGACAGCCATCACGATATGCATCGATCTCGGCGCACCAGACAGATTTGTTTCAGATCTGGAGAATCACCATCCCAGTTGACCCACCAACGGACTGGGCTGGCGCTGTATCTGCCTCACCGTTCATCATGCATCATCTTCCTATTGTTGATTATCATGATGTGGGCCATCCTTTTGGCTCACGTTGCGGCGGCCGAAGATGTGATCTTTCTGAAAAGCGGAGATCGCGTGAGCGGGAAGATCCTCCGGATGGAAGATGAACAGGTTGAGATTGATACTCCCTTTGCGGGCAAAATCAAAGTCGGATGGAACGACATCCAACGTCTTCAATCGACGCGTCCCTTATCTCTGGTTTTTCACCGCACGGCTGAGATTCCCGAAGGGGTTGGTGTTCGAGATGGAGATCGGCTTATTGTCAGCGAACTCTCGGCAGACGGCCCGATCCCTTTTGCAGACGTGAAGGCGATCGGCATTTCCGACCTCTATCATCGAGGCAACTTTAATCTCGGAGGCAACAACACCAGCGGAAACTCCAACACTCAAGCGCTCAACGTATCTGCATCGTACACCCTTCGACGCGACCGCCATCGACTCCAATTGGACGGCAAATTCAACCGCGGGGAGGCGAATGGAGAATTGGCCGCGCAGAATGCAGCGAGCACGTTCAAATATGATTACTTGCTGACTCGCAAAGTGTACGTATCCGGGCAGCAATTATGGGAGAACGATCGGTTTCAAAATCTGAACGTGCGCAGTACGACGACGGCCGCCCTCGGCTATGATTTCTACGATCGAGCCAGCCGTTCTCTCTCCGTCGGTGGAGGTCCGAGTGCAGTGTATGAGGATTTCAGCACCGCGCCCTCGACCATGACCCCCTCCGCAACGTGGTTTGTACGGTGGTATCGGGAATTCCGAGGAGGAGACGTCACGCTGTTCCATAACCATCAGGGATTCCGGGACCTGGGCACCGCCCAAGCGACCCGCCTCAACGCCGATCAGGGAATCCGTGTAAAGGTTTATGGGGATATCGCGCTGAATTTCGAGTATGACATTCGATTCAATACGAAACCGGCGCCTGGCCGCAAGACAGTGGACTCTACGATCGTTTTCGGCATCAGTTACGAATTCGAACGATAGAATCATGACCTATTGGTGGGTCATGAAGCATCGTCTTCCGATTCGTCTTCCAGTATGGAGCGAAAAACACACCGACAGGAATGGCCAGGCCAAAACGCTGTAATACGCACCCGCTGCGGCGGCGCGCCTCTAACAGTGCTGCTGGTACAGATATTGTCTTCATCGTTCTGCTCTTGAGTCGTGTCTTCCTTCGGCCAAATGCCACACACGAGTCGGCGGCCCATGCCTAGATGACGGCCGGAACTGTGAGAAGCCCATAGCCGGCAAGGGATGGGGTCGTCAATTCGCGCGGACGACCCCACAGTGGCTGTTCCGGTTACTCGATTGAATAGGGCTGCGCCCGCAACATCGTAATGGTCGCGGTAGCGGACACACCCGCATCGGTCAGCACGTACGAGGAATAGCCTTTCTTGACCAGATCAGCTGTGCCTCCACTGCCTGCGGCACCCACGTCGCCTGCCTTGGCCGCTGCCTCAGCCTCGATACCTGCGTGCCACTTCCCATCGGCGAGGTCGCGAAGTTTGTGGATGCCTGGAAGACCAACACGATCTTTTCCGCTCGCCCGCCCCAGGCCTGCGCCGAATTGCACTTCGGGAATTCTCAAGTACGAACGTTTGCCATTCGCTTTTTCCACCACCACCCCGGCGCCGCCTCCCGCACCAATCATGGGAACTTTCAACACTTTTTGTTCTGCCACCAAGTAGCCGACGGATTCCGCCAGCTCTTGTTTGGCTTTTGGATGCTCCTTGATCAGACGCGCCAGAGCGTCCTGTTCGAGACTGTTAAAGTAGGCGAGCTTTTTCTCTTTGCTCCCCACGAGACCGCCCGCACAGGCGCTCATGATGAAAGCCAGCGCAACGGCCAACGCCGCCGTCCAGTGT
>DAISKX010000119.1:0-8640 GCA_036820725.1 Nitrospiraceae bacterium | reverse complement strand
CATGCGATCCAAGACCGAGGAGCCAGCATTTTGGCGAGCGGCAAAGCCAGAGACACTCGTTCGAGTGCGATGGAGCACCTTGGGAACAACCGTGTGATCTCCGCCTTCCTCACACCGCGTACGTCGGCGTTCCAAGGATTGTCGACATGAAAGTCATACCAGAGGATAAGTCCGGATTTCTTTACCACGCGAATCATCTCCTTCGCCATTCGGCATCTCATGTTCTCATCCAGGACTGAAGTGAAGACTAGTGATTGAAGAACAAGGTCGAAGCGCTCATCCTCGAACTCCAATGTGGCGCCATTCATGCACCGCAAGATCACACCGTCCGGACACAACCGGGAGGCCATGGACAGAACCTCCGGTCGCAGGTCAACACCTGTGGTGTCTGCCGGAGAAGCACCCCACTTGATAAACTCTCGCAACCAGTGCCCAGATCCGCATCCAATCTCGAGGATGCGCTTTCCTGCGAGTGAGTCGCGGCCATGTTGCCGCAACCGTTTCAGAAGAAGCCTCTCCCGTTCTTGAACGATAAACAGGTTTCCCGCATCAAACCAGGAGTAGTAATTGGCCGGCTTTTTCCTCTCGTAGGCCGACTTAATGCGGGCCTCCTCAACTGATGTGTTCGTATGGTTTGGCTCAGTCAGCATCTTGACCCAGAGACTCCGTTCTCTCCGGAAACCTTTTCGCACAAGCTGTGCGGCGTGATGCCCTTGATCATCGTTCAGCTTTGGACGGACCAACTCGCGACACCTTCGCTCAGCTTCAGAATAGCCCGCCTCCCACCTTCTCCTAATACCTTCATTCTGCGGTTTTAGGTCAATGAAGGCGCGTCCATCTGTGTTGCCGCAAATTTCAGATTCCTAACAGTGTCCGTTGTGGTTTTTAGAAAATGTTTACCACATCGGCAAGTGGCCTGCTCTTTCGTCCAAGTTAACTTCAGTCCGCATTCACACATCCAGCCCGTAATCTTCGCCGGCGCCCCCACCACCAGAGCATAGTCCGGCACATCCTTCGTCACGACCGCACCGGCGCCGATGAATGCGTATCGCCCGATGGTAATCCCGCAGACAATCGTGCAGTTGGCTCCCAACGTCGCCCCTTTCTTCACCAAGGTCGGCTTCAGCTCACCCATGCGGGGGATTTCGCTCCGGGGATTGAAGACATTTGTAAAGACCATTGACGGCCCACAGAAGACATAATCTTCCAGGGTCACTCCTTCATAGACAGAAACGTTATTCTGGATCTTGACCCCGTCCCCTATCGTCACATTCGGCCCGACCACGACGTTCTGGCCGATCTTGCAGCCCTTGCCGATCGAAGACCCTTGCAAGACATGGGAGACATGCCAAATACTTGTCCCCTCGCCGATCTCCACCCCTTCATCGATAAAAGCCGAGTCATGAGCAAAGAACTTCCGGGAAGTCTTGACGTCCGTCCTCTGGAGGATCCCCGGTTCCTTGGCCTCAAGTGCATCCTGGCATCGTTGCAGGACAGACAGCACCCGTAGGCCTTCCTCCCCGTCAGTGCGAGGGCGGCAACGGCTCTGAACGGATTCTAAAAAGTGCAGGCATTCTTCCCGGAGAGGTTCCTTCGCCCCAAGCTCGACCGACTGTGCCTCGGCTCGATTCGCAATCGGGACCTGCCCCTTCCATTGGATCGAATGCGGGTACAACAGGAGTTTGTCCTTCTTCTCCATGTCATCGAACACGGCCATTTTTCGATCGCCGACCACAATCAGTTTTTGCTCCTTAAATGGATGGAGCCACGAGACAAAAATATGCGCTTTGACCCCGCTCGGGAATGACAGGAGGGTTACCGTGATATCTGCGATCTGTTCGTGCAGATAGTTACCACCCTGCGCGACGACGGAGCTGGGTGTTTCCTCCAGGAGCCCGAGAATGACCGAGATATCGTGAGGGGCAAAACTCCAGAGGATGTTTTCCTCACGTCGAATCTTTCCCAGGTTGAGGCGGTTCGAATAAATATACTGAATACGCCCGAGTTCTCCGCTCTCGATCAGTTCTTTGAGTTTGATAATGGCCGGATGGTACCAAAGCAAATGCCCCACCATGAGGATGCGACCGCGTTCTTGCGCCAAATCTACCAGCGCCCGGCCCTGCTGAGCGGACAAACAAAGCGGTTTCTCAACGAATACATCCTTGCCGGCGAGTAGGGCTTCTCGAACCATGAGCCCGTGAGTCTCGGCGGGTGTGGCGATCGCTACGGCCTGAATCGACTCATCTCGTAAGACCTCGGTATAGGACGTGACAGTTCGGCATTGGGGATACTGCTCACTTAGCGTGCGAAGTGTTTCGAAATGACTGTCACACACCGCTGATAACGCGTCCAAACCGGCAAAATTGCGGACCAGGTTCTTGCCCCAGTATCCGGAGCCAATCACCGCCACCTGAGGACGTGACACTTCTTCGACTGTGGTCGCGCCGTTGCGATTATTCACCTCGGGCAATGCGTCCGACAT
The DNA here is from genome assembly GCA_036820725.1 of Nitrospiraceae bacterium. Lineage (GTDB taxonomy): Bacteria > Nitrospirota > Nitrospiria > Nitrospirales > Nitrospiraceae > DASSBQ01. Next base: position 6,158 of record DAISKX010000119.1, on the reverse strand, counting down.
GATTCTCATCCTTTCTGTATACAGAGAGGCACCGATTGTGCTGCCGGCCCTTGCCCGGAGAATAGCGAGATACTTTCGCTTTCGATCGCTGGGGAATGCTCGTTCGCGATTAGTTACTTTGCTGGCTCTGGATCCCGGACAGTGGAGCCGGCTTTGAGAGGGAGGCGGAACTCAAGGTGCGGAGATTAAATTCAGACCACCGCTGCGATGAAAGCATGTCTTGCATCCGTTGTCCGCCAAAACATCCGACAAAGGACCGGAATCGGCGCTCAAACCATCGTCGGCCTGCTCCCTGATGAAGTCGGACAGAAAGGGGGACCGGTAGTGGAATCTCCTTCAACTCTTGTACGTCGAACTCATAAGGGTGACAGTAAAACACGAAGGGGGCGGTGCTCATCACGTGCCGTGCGAAGTATCGACTCACAACTCCCGGCAGCAGACGATGATATCCTCCTCCTCCCACCGGCCAGTTTCTCCCGAGTGTGTGAAACGTGGCCAACGGAGCCTCCAGGATCGTGTTGCCATGACCAAGATTGACCCGCACTGGAAGGACCGGCCACTCAGGAATGCCATAACGGACCAGTCGGACCGGGACGACACTTGAGTCATACTCAAAACCGGCCTCCACAAGCGCATCAAACGCCCATAACGTATTCCGGACGATCGAAAAATCAGGTGCACGATAGCCCCTGACCTTCTCTCCTGTAATTTGTTCTAGAAGGTCTTTGGCACGGCATATGTCGTACAGAAACTGGCCGGGGGACTGTTGCGCGATTTCCACATGTCCATAGCCGTGGCACGCCACTTCATGACCGTCGGCCTGGATCTCTTTGACGACATGGGGAAAGCGTTCGGCGAGCTTGCCAAGAACGAACAACGTCGCCCGCACATCGGCCTCACGCAGAAGACGAAGGACCCGGCGCGTATTCACAACGGCTCGATCGGTGATCGGCAGGTTCCGGTCCCAGGTGGATTGAGGCCAGTCTTCTACGTCGATGGTGATGACCGGAGGGCCGTAGCCTATGGTTTCAGACATACGTGAAAGTCCATACCCGCGCCCGGGATTTTTCGGATGTGAATGTCCGTGAAGCCGGCAGTCGAACACATTTCGCGGATGCGGGCTTCATCATAGAAATAGACGGGACATCGTCGCAGTCGGTATCGCAGTTCGCGGAAAGGGGTTCTGAACCAGTGCTTGCTTGGAAAGGAAACAACGGCAAGGCTTTTGACCAACGGCCGCAGGGCATTCAAGAAGGTTTGGGCATCAGCCACATAATCCATGACACCCATCACAATGGCGGAGTCATGCGGTTCTACGATCACTCCAGGGAATATTCCTTCGATTAACTCACATCGGGTCTCTTCAAGCTTATGCTTTTGAAGCCGTTGATGTACCAAGGCAAGCATATTACGAGCCGGATCCACTCCCGTGACCCGAGAGGCACCGCGCTTGAACGCCTCGACAATGTAAGGGCCCGAGCCGCATCCGATATCGAGAATCGTGCGTCCCCTGAGCTGGCCCAGCGCCTCGAACGTGAGGGCGTACCGGATGAACATGTCGCTGCGAAACGTACAGTCTACCCAGCGCATGAAGAGATTGCGCTTTTGCTCGTAAATGCTATCGAAGGTTTCGGCAAACCCATTGAAGAAGGTTGCCGCGTTAGGTTCGTGATGCATGACATTCTCCCTTGTTAAACACACCCCTTACGATACGATTAGGGCTCCTAAGAATCCCCCACACGAACCCCGCAGCGTAAGCCACATGCATGATCGCTGCCGCCACGGGAAAGAGGAAGGCAACTCTCCCGCCAGCTCTGCCGACCGTCCACACTCCGACAGCAAGTAGTGTCGCCGCGTAAACCAAGGGAAGCACACCAGCTGTGAGTCGCCACCACCCAGGCAAGAACAATCCCAGAACCGCCACGACCAGCATGACCAACATAAAAAGGGGCGGCACGATCTGTCGGAGAGAGGCCGGAATCCGATGCTTCCTTAAGACCGCCACCCGCCAGTAGCCATAGTGAAAATATTGTCGAAAGAGGGCACGGCCGGTCTCCCTTACAAAGTAAGTCGAGCGTGCGCGGGGAGAAAGAAAGACCTTTCCGCCAGATTTGGCCAACCGATAGTTGAGTTCGTCATCCTGGTTGCGAACCAGGGACTCGTCATAGAATCCGATCTTTTCAAAGATTTCCTTGCGGAATACCGGATAGCAAGCACCTTCCGCATAACCTTCGTAATGCGGATGCCTATGTTTGGCGTTCCCGATCCCCACGGGGTGAGCCATGGCAGCAGCAACCGCCTGACCGAACGAACTCTTGCCTATGCTTATGATTGGTCCACCGACACAGGACGCCTCAGGATGTTCATCAAGGAGATCGACGCATGTCCGGAGATAATCTGGGGAGTAGTGACAATGCGCACCCAAAATCGCGACATACCTCCCGCGTGCGGCCCGGATGCCCACATTCATTGCGTGCGGAGTACTCCGTCCATGGTTATCCACAATCCGTAACCCGGAATATTGTAAAGCCAGCCTCCGCAAGATGTCCCGAGTGCCGTCTTCTGAAAGACCGTCCGCGACAATAACCTCTACACCACCGAGGGGAGGATCTTGAGTAAGAAGCGACCGAACACATGCTTCAATGTGTTGACTTTCGTTCAAACACGGGATGATGACGGAGATCATTTTGCCAACGCGTAATGTAAACGGAATTCAATTATAAACTGGGAAACGCACGCTAGCTTCATTACGTAACCGGTTATTCATGAGTATTCTGCTATCGCTCATCGTGCGGTGGAACAATCAGGGGAGTTCTCACGAAGCGAATTATGTCGAAATGCGTGCCCCAGATGGTATTCAGCGCTCCCGTGCAGCATCGACACTGACCGCAGCGGCCATGGTTCGCTTAGAATTCGCGAAATCTTTAGCGAGGGATACTCCTGCGCAAAGCCGGTTAGGGATCTCAGGGGGCCAGTCATTCAAGAGGCCATCGACAACAATAACTGCGAGGTCGCAGACGCGGGTTCACCAGCACCTTCGCTCCCGAATCATCGGGAGACGCTACTGTCGAATTCACGGACTGGGCCTCTTGACAGAATTAGTCTTCTGCTGTCTGCTTGGGTACTGCTGGAGAGTGATGGGTTGATCAGAGCGTCGACTCGAAGCTGCAGATTTGAAGTCTAGATGGATCTGGTGGATCCGGCGAAGAGCTACGGTGTAGTGCTTTGCATGCTGTCGTACACATTTGTGAACGGTTCTGCTGTAATGCACAGCTAACTTATTGAATAATCATTAGGCCAAGCATGTTCCCAGCACCGGCATGCATTCTGCTCTAACGTGAGGCAAGACGTATCACCGTCGAGCGTCAGTACTACCGGAGGAGGGCGGGATGGCAACTACAAAGACTTCAACTAAAACGTTTAGCGCTCTATTGGCAATCGGCCTTTTTGTAGCTCTCCTCGCAGTTGTCCCTGCCCAGGCTACTATCTACTATGTGGCCACCAATGGGAATGACGCCTACTCTGGATCAGAATTGCAACCGTTCAAGACTATCAAAAAAGGGTTAACAGTTATAAAAGCCGGTGACACACTCTACATACGGGGAGGAATCTATCCTGAACAGATCAACAGCAACGTACAAGTCATCCCAACTGGTAGCTCCTGGCAAGATGCACCGGTCATTTCTGCTTATTCCGGAGAGACGGTGGTCTTGCAGCCCGGCGGTGGAAGCGAAGTTATCAACCTTTCTCGGTCAAACATTCAATACGTGATTTTTATTGGTCTCGTTCTCGATGCCTCGAACCTTCAACGGTCATGCTCCAGCGGCTATGGCTGCAGCTATGGAATCGGCGCGACGAATGGAGCTCATCACGTCCGCTTCACAAACATCGAGATCAAGAACGCGGCCGGCTCCGGTGTTCTTATCACTCGCGGTGGATCGACGACCCCTACTTCTTTTGAATTTCTTAGTTGTGATGTTCATCACAATGGAACAGAGTCCAGGGATCATGGTTTCTACCTCAGCACAAGTGGCAATCGAGTTCGGAACTGCAAGATACATCACAATACAGGCTGGGGCATTCATATCTACACTGGCAGCTTGAGTGTAACGACAAATAACAATACTATTGATGGAAATGAAATCTATAGTAACGCCGCGTTGAGTGCATCGGCCCCCGGCATTTTGATCGATAATGGAGCTGGGAACCTAGTCATCAATAACATTGTGCGCGGAAACAAGAATGGAATTCAGGTTGGTGCCCCTTTTGCCTCTGGAGTGACTGTCTCCGGCACCAAAATCTATAACAACACGATCTACAGCAACATGCCAGGTGTAGGAATAGATATCTTCGCCAGCAGTTCTCAGACCGATGTGAAGAACAATATTCTATATAGGAATGGTGGGACCATACTTAATAAGGGAATTGGTACGACACAGAGTAACAACCTGTTCAGTGATCCGAGATTCGTCGACGAATTGAACGGCAACTTCAAGTTACAGCAAGGCAGCCCTGCCATCAACCAGGGAGTGCTCCTCGGCGAGGTTCAGTATGACTTCGCTGGTGTGACCCGACCTCAACTCGGGGCACATGACCTTGGCGCATACGAATATTCCACCACTGGCGGAGATACTACACCACCTGTCCCTCCTCAGAACGTGCGCGTCCAGTAATGCAGTGGTTGTCCGCTACCCTACATAACAAAGTCCCATTCCACTTACATCAGCAGATAACGGGTGATGATGCTTCGTTAAGCATCACTCCCTCACCTAGTACCTCTCTATAGAATTGAGCGAGGCGCCGTGCACAGTGATCTACCGAAACAGAGTGAACCGTTCTTCGTGCATCGATCCTGCGTGGATTCACGTGCACATACTGAAGCTTCCTTGCCAGTTCCATAGCATCAGGGGCTGAAATGTGACATCCTTCAATTTCTTGTACCCTTTGGGAAATGTCCCCTACCGCAACGGATACGATCGGAAGGTTACATGCCAGTGCCTCCTTCACGATGGTCGGCGATCCTTCGTGGAATGAAGTGACCAGCAATGCATCGCTCGCATTAAGCCAGACGGATACCTGCTCGTAAGGGATGCCGCAAAGTTCGTGTATTTCAGCTTGCACCCCTACTGCCTTGAGCCGTTCTACGGCGGCATAGGCTAATGCCGGCCGTTTGACCGGATCGCCAGTGTTTTGAAAGAGAATGTGAAAGCTGTCTCGATTCCATCCTAGACGCAAGCAACAACGATCTCGGTTAAGTGGCTCAAATAGGTTCAGGTCGATTCCGCACGGAATAACCTGGACTTTTGACCCAAGGGTATTCTTTGGAAGAGATCGTTTTAAGTGTTCTGCTACAAGTACTACACCACTACACCGTCGGACCGCATGTCTTGAAGCAAGAACACCACAAGCCGAGAGAATTCTCCTGATTGGGCGCTCGAATGGTTGCCCAAGCAGATCGGAACCATGAAATGTGACGACGACCGGTCGATCTCCGACAACCTGCGTGACGAGTCGGGCCATAATTCCGCCATACATGACGTGCACGAGGTCAGGCTGGAATAGGGCAACTGTTTTCTTCAACACCACCGGTAGACCGACATAGACCCGCATTCCTTTGTCCCTGCGATCAACGAAAAGGACCTCCACATCAAGTCCTGTCCGCTGTAGCCCTTCAATCTGTTGCTGAATGAACCGGCCGGCGTGCGGAGAATCTCGAGTAGGAAGCATATTTGTAACAGCCAGCACCCGCAGTTTTGAATTCTCTTTGCTTCTGCCTTCTGAGCTTCTATTGAGTGCTTTAATGGCAAGATTGCGCGTCATACCAACCACCAGTACGGTACACGTCCAGAGTTTCTGCAACCAGACGATCCAGCCCGAAATCACGCTCGGCCTTTGCGCGAGCTACTTGCCCCATGGTGCGACAGAGAGTTTCGTCATTGAGCAATAGGCTGATGCGCCTGGCGAGAACTCCCTCATCGTTTTGAGGGACTACAAATCCGGTCCGCCCCTCTTCCACGAGGTATGGAATATCGCCGGCCTCCGCCGCAACAACAGCAATGCCGCAGGCCATCGCTTCCATCACCACATTGGGACAGCCCTCACTCGCAGACGTGTGGACCAGAAATTTCGCCCTGCTTAGAAATGCTGGAATATCATCG
>DAISKX010000118.1:0-8650 GCA_036820725.1 Nitrospiraceae bacterium | reverse complement strand
TTCAGGTGTTGAATATTCCGGATGGGTATGGTCGTTGTAGAACCGCGCCCCGTTCGGAAGAACGAGGTCGCTCTTCATCTCGTAGAAAGAAAACGGCCGATGCGCGTCGACTTTTGCAAATTCATCCTCTTCCTTATCCTGCTGCAGACCGGATACCCGGAAGCCACGCGCATCCTCGTGCGGATCTTCACCGCTATAATCCCATCGGCGCTCAAAGGCCGCCGCCAGATAGGCCCGCACCAATTCCATCGATTCCACCACCGGATCAACGGTGTCGAGATCGCTGCGAGTAATGCCGTACTCGGTTTCAAGCCCAAATAAATGCATAACATATGATCCGCTGACACGTGAGCCATTACTTCAATGACCCAGCAGCCGCCTCTGCCCAATTAAACAATCTGCCCTACCAACCGCTCCTCGGCCTGACGACCCCTGCGGAATGAGGAGATACCCACGACCTGGTCCGGATGGTGATCGAGAAGCTTGAGCCATTCCTCTGCCGCATCATCAGGCGGCAACACTTCTCCTTCACGGTACTCGTCGTCGATGGCTGCGAGCAGATCCGTTTCACTGATCCCGGCATTCGAAGATTGGCCATTCAGCGAACGATCGATGGCCTTTTCCTTGGCACGTTGCACGATCGCGGCAAGGATGGCTCCGCTCACCATGTCGCTTCGATAGAGGACTTTGGTGTGGCCGTTTCGCAAGCGCACCGCCAACAGCCTGTTGGAATCAGTACGCGAGAACAAACGCTCCACGAGAAGATCGACCAACACGTTGCGTGCGAACACCGCATCACCCGCAACGCCGCCCGAATCCACGGAAGCGAAGGGAAGCTGCTCGGTCAAATACACCTTGAGGATCTCAGCCGCCGCTTCTCGATCCGGTCGAGCTACCTTGATCTTGCGATCGATCCGTCCCGGCCTGAGCACGGCGGGGTCGATGAGATCAGGACGGTTGGAAGCCAGAATAATGACCACGTCTCGAAGCGATTCGATGCCGTCCATTTCGGAACAAAACATGGGGACCAACGTATTATTGATATTGAATGAGCGCATCGACCTCCGAGTTCCCAGGACGGACTCCGCCTCGTCGATAAAAATGAACGGCAAGGCACCTTCCTTCCGCCGAGCCCGGGCCTTGGCAAACAAATCCCGGACGATGCGCTCGGATTCACCGAGCCACATATTCAGGATCTCGGGGCCCTTCACGTGAAGAAAAGCTCCGCTGGTAATAGGAGGGGTACGCTTCGAATCGGGCTCATGGTCGTTTTCCGAAGTCTCCCTGACCAACTTGGACAAACTGGCCGCGGCAGCTTGGCCGATCAATGTCTTCCCGCATCCGGGAGGACCATAAAGCAGAAATCCTTTCGGTTGAGTGAACTGATATCGTTTGAACGTCTCCCCATGCAGCAAAGGGTACTCAATGGCCTTTCGAATCGATTCAATCGCGCCCTTCTGTCCGCCAATGTCCTCCCACCTCACGGTCGGTACTTCATCGAGCAGGTGAGTCTGCGCCTTTCGGTCCTCGAACTTTTCTATGGCAACCCTGAGCATCGGATCGATCCGAACCTCGTCGCCTGCCTTGAGGTCGACGCCCGACAAATCAGTCGATCGTGGCAGAATCATCGCCTGTCGTCCCATGTCCTGTTCGAATCGAACCCGCCCATCCGGTAACGACTCGGCCACCTTGAGAACAGGTCCGCTTCGGTCATAGCCCAACGTCTTGATGAGGGCATAGGCTTCATTCACCAACACTTGCGTCCCAATTTTCAGGTCGTCGGATGGAACACGTGGGTCGATGTTGGTGTAGTACTCGGCTCCGCCGACCACAATGCGCGCGAGTCCTTCTGCCGGAATGTCGAGTAACATGCCGACCCGATTGGCCGGAGCCGTCAATTTCGCGGCGATATCCTGCAGCTTCTTACATTCGGTTTCCCGCTGCTGATGCGTGACAGACTGCGCCAACACCACATGGCGCAGCTTATAGAGCAGCTTTTGCCGCGGGTTATTTTCAGGGAAGGTAGCCAGACATTCCTCGATCAATTCGAGGGGGTCCACTCCTGTCGTAGATGCCGCTTTTTGGTTCGATGCACCGGTGCGAGGCGGTGAACCCGATGTGTCGTCTTGATGTGGCGGAACAGATCGATGATCGCTCATTGGATGGCCTCCGGCTCAAGTCAGTCCAACGATCTTAACACACGTCAGCCGTTGCATGCTGCACAGTTCGGCCGCAGTCAATTCACCGCCTGCAACGTCACACTCACCTGATAGCGGCGGTTTCCTCGCAGGTAGTCAACCGTGACCTGCTCGCCGACTTTATGCAGTTCCATCACATCCAACAGATCGTCGACTGTCTCAATCGGTTTGCCATCCACCGCGACGATGACGTCTCCGACTTCGATTCGTCCCATCACCGTTTCACGGGCCCCCCGCAGTCCGGCCCGCTCAGCCGCGCTGCCTCGCCCAATCTTTCCAATAATCAAACCCTGAACGCCCCACCGGCGAGCCATCGCATCCGGCACCAACGAGATGCCCAGGCCTGGTCTAATCAATTTTCCATGCTTGATCAATTCCGGCACAATGCGCGTGACGGTATCGCCGGGGACGGCAAATCCGATTCCTGCGAACGCGCCGCTCGGGCTCATGATCTGCGTATTGACTCCGATAAGGCGCCCCATCCCATCCAGCAGCGGACCGCCGGAATTCCCGGGATTGATGGCGGCATCGGTCTGGATCACCCCTTCGATCGTGCGATTGGTCATCGACTTGATCGTTCTTCCCAGGGCGCTGACGACCCCTGTCGTCAACGTATGATCGAGACCGAACGGATTGCCGATTGCCAGGACTTTTTGGCCAACCCGCAGCGCCTGCGAGTTTCCGATGGTCATGGGTTGCAAGGCGGTCTCAGGTGCTTGGATTTGAAGGACGGCTAAATCATGATCGGGATCGGCCCCGACCACTTTCGCTTTGTATTCGGTGCGGTCGGCCAGGGTAACGATGATCGCATCAGCTCCGTACACCACGTGGAAATTGGTCACCACATGGCCCTGCTTGTCCCAGACGAAGCCCGATCCAGATCCCTGCGGCACGTCAAAAAGATTGAACGACAAGGGATCCCGTTGTTTGGCTGTGTTCGCGATAAAGACGACGGAACGAGTGGCTTTCTCAAAGACTGAGATGGTGGTCTGTTCTTCAGCAGTCAGTTCTGTCGGAGGAGTTGAGGCGAGACGGATCGTACCCTCCATGCCGTCATAGGCGAGACCCCGTATGCTCAGGCACACCATGACGCCTGCGAGCAGCGCAAGGCATCGTCGACCGCCGGCACGCGGCTGCGACCGCACGTGTCCTATGGTCATGTGGTTAGTCACCGACGATTTGAATCACGAGTTCACGGGTCCGCGGGCGCGTGTCGAAATCGAGGATGACGATCTGCTGCCAGGTGCCCAGGGTCATCTTTCTGTCATTGAAGGGAATGGTCACCGACTGTCCTTGCAGCTGGCCTCTCAAATGACTATGCCCGTTGTCTTCGCCGTGATTGCGTACATTGTGCTGCCATCCGCTGTCGGACGGGATCAGGCGGTCCCATAGTGTCTTGGTGTCCGCTCTAAGGCCGGGCTCATCTTCAATGATCAGCACCGACGCAGTGGTGTGCTTGATGAAAATCGTGAGGATTCCTGCATGCAGTTGGGTGCTCGACAACGCATGTTCCACTGTCCTCGTAATATTGTGAACATGCGAATCTCCCTGCATCGAGACCTGGAGCGGCACACTGGCGACCGGCATGGTTTCAATCCTTTTTGGCAGACAATCGACGGAGCCACCGGCGCTCCTGCCGAGAAAGAGCATATCCTCGTGCCTGCTCAAGAATGTGATCGAACTCACCTTCGGCGGTCATTTGTTGCAACGTGTCAACGACCACTGCACTGAGCAGACCTTCGCGCCGAAGTGTTTCCAAATAGGTAAAGGCTCCGGGCAACGTTTCTTTGGCGCGAACATAATAATCGCGCCCGCGTTGTTGATTGCTGTATGCCTCGAACTGTTCGCAGGCCACCAAGACTTCGGCCAATTGCCTGACCCACGGCTTCGCGCGCAGCAGTTTCTCCGGATAGTAGTAGTACAACATCACTTGGCCCATCCATGGCTGCCAGATGACACCCAGGGCCTTCAAATCGGGCTTTACCTGACGCAGCCGTCGAGCGAGCCGGCGCGCATAGCCAAGTCTCATTTCAACCTGCTCACAAGCCCATGCATGCATCACGATCCCATCCGCTTCCAAGTCTTTCCGATACCGCGCGAGAAAGGCTTCCGTTTCCCGGCCATACCTCGTCGCCGGGTGACGGGCACGCCATTCACGCGGTCTGGTGGGAATGCAGTGCCGTTTCGCCCAGGACCAGATCCGGCCGAACAGCTTACGGTCCAGTCCTGCCCTCCCCAAATCATGCAACAAACAGGCGATTTGATAGCGTTGAACGACAGCGTGGTCATGCCCCAACCGACTCGCCACCGCCGCGCACATCCGCGCGGTACGGAGGGCGTGCGGGCAATCATAGCCGCGTATCACGCGTTTTTTGTCGAAGGGGTGAGGGACGTCATAGAGATGAAGAAGCTGTTTTGCGAGCGGCTGAGCGATCAGAAGGGGAACGCGATGAGACGAGACGATCGACATAGCATGACAATCGAAGCGTGGCACATGGGAACGAATGGGGGGCCAGAATATCGTCCATAAAAACAGGGTGTCAAGCAGGGGTGCAGCAAACGCTCGCAGTCGCTCGACGGCTCTGCTAAGGTGAGGCCAATGCTGTCCTTAGTCAGGAGGGTTCATGCGGCACACCATGAGAACCGTCACAACCATCCTCGGGGCCGTCGCGATCCTGGCCGGCTTACCATGCGTGGAATTGCATGCAGTCTCCCTCGATCAGTTGTCGGACCTGACCGGCAAAGCCATCCCCATCGTCACACTCAAAGGGCGAGATAACTTCACCAGCGAGTACCGATATGACGTCAGCATCCGCAATACCTCCGGCGATCCCCTAATTGGAGACTCTCTGGTGCTGGTTCTCGACAAGATCACCAATCTCGCCGGTGAGGACCATGAAGCACTTAAGAATGAGTCATTCCTGCACCGCTTTGAGGTGTTGGACCAGGACGGCGAAACTGATGACGGCAAACCGTTCTTCCGCATTCCCGGCGGGAGCGGGCCCGACCTTGTGCCATATAGCGAAAGTCGCCCGGCAACCATCCGTCTCCGCAACAAGGACTATGTCGCTGTCTTTACGCCGTCTTTCCGCGTACTCGGCCTCAAACGTCAGCCTCCCAAACCAAAAGCACCGGAGCCTCCGCGCCAGATCGGTGAAAACAAGAACTCTATCAATAAGCTGATTCAACTGCTCATGAAGAAGGGACTCATCACCGAAGAAGAAGGCAAAGCCATGCTGCAACCATGACCACTCCCTTCTGTAAGGCTTGTAGCGGCAAGTGGCCGAGAACAGATCATTTTCTCTCCGACTGCGGACACACCACCGCATACCTTCATGAAGACCAGTTTTTTTCAGGCTGGACAGTCTTGGTCATGAAACGTCACGCGACGGAACTGTTTCATCTCTCGATCGAAGAGCGGGCAGGGATGATCGAAGAGGTGGCACGAGTGGCCGAGGTCCTGGCTCGTGAATATCGCGCGATAAAGGTCAACTACGAACTCCTGGGTAACCAGGTACCGCATATTCATTGGCACCTGATACCGAGACTGAAGGACGATCCGGCACCGCTCGACCCGGTCTGGAACGTGGTTCATGCGCCAAAGATATTGGGGCCCGATGAGTTGGCACAGGTCGTGGCGCGCCTCCGCACTCAGGTTGAGAGGCGTCAGCCGTGAATGGTTCGTGAAGTGTCGTCCGTCCTGCGTATCTCGTATCTCGGCATACGTCATTCGTCAAGCATCATTCGTCACCTGTGGAGAAAGAGGGTTTCTTGTCACCTATTTCGGTTGACGGATGACAGTTGACGGGTTTTCGTCGTTTCATGCGTTCCACAAGCGCGCTGCTGCATGTGGCTGTTTTATTTTCTTCGCGATGTGCTCAGCCAAACGGAGAGACAGTGCGACCACCGTCATCGTGGGAACATGCGCTCCGGCGGTTGGAAAAACAGAGGCGCCCGCTACAAATAGATTGTGCATGCCGTGAACCAGACAATTTCGATCGACCACACCATGGTTAGACGAGTCGTGCATGCGGGTTGTGCCCATATGATGCCCACTTGGGCGCACCACGCGGGGCCCGGACCAGTCCTGCCCGAGATCGAGCCTCACCTTTGCAATTCCCGCACGCTCCAACTCCTCCGCCAGGATGCCCAGATTTCGATCGAAGGTGCGGTTAACCAGCGGCGGAAGTCGCCAGTCGACGCGCGCACGCCTCATTCCAAGCTGATCGAGTTCCTCGGACAGGGTCACCCGGCTCTCGGGATCAGGTAACGGCTCCACCGTCGCCCGGAACTGGATTCCTCTGCGGAGGATGTTCGGTTTCAACCAATCAGCAAGCATCAATCGCACCGAGACGACCGGGTGTGCCAGCAGCTTTCCAACATCGTGCAGGACCGACCCGGCCGGCCGGCCATATTGATGCGTGAGCGTGCGCTTGATGTTGATGAAAGACCGCCCCATCTCCGTCCCCTCGATTCCAAAATTTGATGAGAGCCACGCAAGACCATTCAACAGACCTTCACTCTCCTGTGTCCTGGGTGACAACGAGTATTGCGCGCCGAATCTTGTCCCGCCGGCGGCTAACGTACGAAGGTCCGCCTTGTCATCGTAGAGCGTATGGCCGGTCCACCTGTCCGACGGCTGGATTTCTCCCGACAGCACCTGCGGATGATCCATGAAAAACCGGCCCACGAGGTCGTGCCCGTTTCCCAAACCGGCTGCACGAACCCGGTTCGAGGCTAAAAGAAGCCGGGCGTTCTCTATTCCGCCCCCGGCCAGGATATACACGCGGGCTGAAACAAAAATCTTTCGTCCTCTCAGAGTGACAGCGCAGAGTCGGCGTACAGTTCGAGCCGCAGGATCAGTCTCGATTTCAATGGCATTGGCATGCACCAGCACCGTCAACCGTTCGGAGACCCGCAGATGCTTCAGGTACACTCTCGCAACACGTTTCACAGGGCTATACTGCGACACGCTGTCGATCACTCTGTCGTTGAGGAAGCCGGCACGTAGCCCATCCAGATGACCCAGCTCGTCGAGCCAATAGGACGGATCGAGATGAGCAGGACCGAGTTTGAGAAGTGTTCCGGCATGTTCATAGTATCTGGTCAGATCGGATTTGGTGAACGGCCACCCGCTATGCGGAATCCAGCTGCGCTTCTGAAAATCATGTTCATCCAGCGGACGGCAGAAGCCGTCCCAAAATCTGCTATTTCCGCCGACAATACGGACACCCCGACCATCGACCCACTCAGCCGGAAGGCCCACACTCTCACCCCGGCCAAGGTCACGGGTCTCCTCATCGAGCTTGAATCCACCGCTTTCGACAACGCAGGTTTCGATTCCCAGCCGATCGAGTTCCTGCGCGATCGTGATGCCGGCTATGCCGGCTCCGACAACACATACGTCCATTTTCAGGACGGTTCCGAACTCGACTTCACGGGCATCGATGAACATTGGAATAGTGCTGAATACCTGCGTGGTCGGGTTGGATCACTGCGAGTGGTGGGCTCGAACGTTGGGATCAACGATGGAGTAAAACGAGACCTTTCCTCGACCGAACTGCAGGGCTCCTACGATGGATCAATAATTCCACATTAATTCAATGGTTTCTATTATGTGTATGCTTATGCATACAGATAATATACGTATTCTAACATACATTTGCAACCATTCTGCTGCTCCTATCTCTCCACCAGGCATTGAGCTGGCTCACAGGTGGATATACCCGCCGGCGCGGAACAAGGTCGAATGATTGAGCACCAGAGAATTACGTGGCAGAGCACCGGGTGTAACGGGACGAGAGATCAATCATCTATGATATATATAGAAACTTCACCTGTGACACCCTCATTGTCGGAGGCGGCTCGCTCCCTATGTACTCCGCATCGACGTGCCTGAGGCTCTTATGTCTTGGTCCTCTTATCGGTATGGCAGGCACCCCATATGCTCTGGCTGATCCCATCACCCCTCTCCATTTAGAACCGGACCAAATCCAAGAAGAGCACCTGCCCGGAGAATTTCGAGAGACTCCGGAGGACACCCAACAAGCAGAGACGCTACCCGCTCCAGAAGAACCTCCGTCATCTGACACACCGTCCAGTACGGAGGCGGTCCCGCAAGGAGCCGAGCTACCATCGCAGGATGGATTGGAAGAACTCGCCCATCTGAGAAAGGCGCTCCTACTGGAGCCGGATGATAGCGCCCCACGATTGCGCGTGGCTCATTTGTTGTCTCAGCTGGGAGATGCGGAAGGCGCGATCGATGAATTTCGCACGCTCTTGCGATTCCATCCGGAAATCGCGCTTGGACATCTGGGTCTGGGAACCGCCCTGATGGCGAAACAAGATTGGCGAACGGCTCTCGTGGAACTCCAGGAGGCGGTTCGGCTGGATCCAAGCCTCGTGCAAGCCTTTTTCAGTATGGGCACGATCCACTACACGCGGGGAAGTCC
>DAISKX010000117.1:0-8686 GCA_036820725.1 Nitrospiraceae bacterium | reverse complement strand
ACGTGGTTCGGATCTTCAGACCAAAATACTTGCCATCCCAATAGCACGACCCACTGGGCCCCGAGAATGACAAGCAAACGGACCTGCTTACGATTTGATTCGGTCATCGGCGTCAAGGGTCAAGACCTGGGTCGGTTCCCCGCGAAGATAGGTGGCAATTCGAATATTGAACGTCACCATGGAATCGCGCAGATGACCCGACCGCACCAGGTTGAGATCTTCGATGAAGAGCAACTCTTCCGCAGATTCCAAGTTGTATAAAAACCGGCGCACGTCGCCATAATGACCTGTGACTGTACCTTGCAGCACAGCTTTCGTGGCGTCTGGTATCGGGGTTCTCTCAGTCTTGTAGGATAAAGCGGGTAACGTGATATGGTCTCGCTTCGCCTCTTCGGTGACCCCAAGTGCGAGGGGTGCAAAATCTCTAACGAGTGGAAAGACAGCCCATACCTGGCGAAGATCTCCTTTTGCTCTCATGGCGTCTTTGTGTCGGGCGAATTGCTGTCTTGCCCCATCCCACGCCCTCTGCAGCTCCTGTTTTTGATGTTCGGCGGAGTCCAACGCAGTCGTATGCACCACATACCAGGCAAACAGTACCACCACGGACAAGCCCAGCAGCGGAAACAAGGGCGCATACGGCTGACGCAGGGAATACGCAAGTTGTCTTGAGACAAACGTCTTCATTGCGACCGGTTCTTATAACGGAGAGAGAGATCGAATTCCACCACTCCATTACCCGCGTCACGATGCTGGCCGAGCACGGGATCTTTGAATCGAGGATGGTCCTGAAAGGACACGGTCAATGCCGTCACGGCTTCGAGATTGAGGGCAGATCCCGTCAGATGGACGACCGAATTCGTCTGATCGAGCCTGATACTATTGATGGCGATTCGCGCCGGAATCACCTGTTCGAGCTCCGCGAGAAACCGGGTCCAGGAAAACCCTCGTTTGGCGATCAACTGATTGGCAAAATCGATCTCCTTTGGCAGAAGTTGAATGGCCGATTCGGACAGGTCCAACCCCTGTTGACCCGCGCGCGCGAGCAGTTCGCGATCCTGTTCCCGCACCTGATCGAGCGCAGCCTGCATGGTCGCGATTTCCTGCCCGACTCCCCATGCCTGCACAACATCCCACAGGATTGCCACACAGATGAGACCGGAGAAGAGCACCGCGAGCAGACGTGTGGGTCCGATATACCACCGGTATCGACCACTGAGATTGATTGCAAAAAACTGCCCGGGCCTTGCCACATTCCCGGGCTGGGATACGAGTTCCTGAACATGCGATGTCAGCTGCTGTATCATATTCATGAACTATACGACTCCCGCCATCGCTGGCAGAGCAGCCGCTGAGCCCATCCCGGCAAGTTCGCCACCCGAGTGACGGACATCCTCCCACCCTAATTCTTTCACGGACAATCCAAGATCTCTTTCGAGTTTGTCTCGGAACCCCACGTGCCGCGCTCCATCGCCGACCAAGATCAGACTCGTGACTGCCAATCCCGGGTGATGTTGTTGACATGCATAGAGGGATGCGGCACATTCCTCGATGACTTTCTCAACCCACGGCGATTCAACCCCTTCCGCACTTTCCTGATCATGAACGCCTATGCCTTGAGGCTTCGTCCGAATAAACACCAGCTCGCGCTTGTGAAAGATAAATGCCGTGAAACCCCCATCGGCAATATTGACCCAGAGGAAATCGGATTTGATACGATCGAGTCCACCAGCCGTTCGAACCCACATATTGAATAGGGCAAGACTCGCAACTTCCACTTGCTGGGGAAGCAGTCCCGCTGCTTCACACATCGTTTCATATTGCTCCAGGACGGCTTCCTGCGCCACGACGGCCAAAATGGTGTTCCGACGCTCACCTGAAAGCACTGATGTCGAAACCACCTGAAAAAACACTCTCGCTCCGGTCAGGGACAGGAGTTGTTCTTGCCCAAGCCGCCACCGGATCACTGCTTCGCGCTCCTGATGCGTCGGTGGTAACTCTTGTAGGTGCAGCACGGCGAGCCGTACTGCGAGATCAGGAAGAATGAGCGTCACCGCACGCGGCATGCTGGGTGCGAACGCCCGGCGGGCCCATCTGGCCACCTGTGTCGTCCCCGCCAAGGCTCGAATACGCTCCTGAAACTCGCCAGGATTCAACACGTTGGGCTCGAGCGGAGAAAGTCGGATAATTCCGTCGGAGAGGGCTGTGACGGCGCTACGATACTGACGACGTCCTCGCCAGTTTCGACTCACCTCTGCCCAGGCCAGGTCTTGCGACCCGATCTTCAAACAGTGTCGCGGTGGCCTATATATCCATCCCCACATCTCTTATCGCTCCTCGCTGAACGTCACCCGGTTGATCTCGCGCAAAGTGGTCTCTCCGTTCAGCACCTTCTTCAACGCTGATTGGCGCAACGTGATCATCCCGTCGGTCACCGCTCGGTAGCGGATTTCAGACAGCGCACGATCTGCCAAAATCATTTCCTTGATTTCGTCAGTCAGATCGAGAAACTCCGTGATGCACTTTCTGCCGCGGTATCCGGTCTCATGGCATTCCTGACAGCCTTTGCCCTCATGAAAAGCGGCATTCTTGTACTGTTCGTACTCCAAGCCGGACTCTTCGGCCAGCGCCTGATCAAGCTTGACTTGGTGCCGGCAGTTCGGACAAATGATGCGGATGAGCCGCTGTGCCAACACACAGGTTAGCGCAGCCAAGAAGTTATACGAGTCGATCCCCATTGATGCGAATCGTCCGATCACATCGAACACATTATTGGCGTGAACAGTCGTCAGAACCAGATGGCCGGTCAGTGCGGATTGAATGGCGATCTGCGCCGTTTCGGCATCGCGAATCTCGCCCACCATGATCTTATCGGGATCATGCCGCAAAATTGACCGCAGTCCCCGAGCGAAGGTGAGTCCTTTTTTTTCATTGACCGGAATCTGCACCACTCCCGGGAGTTGGTACTCGACCGGATCCTCAATAGTGATGAGTTTATCCTCACGCGTATTCATCTCACTGATGGCCGCATAGAGCGTAGTGGTTTTTCCGCTACCCGTCGGACCGGTCACGAGGACCATGCCGTACGGTCGGGTGATGGCTCGACGAAATCGCTTCAGGTCCTCCGGGTTAAATCCGAGGCGGTCCAGACGCAGCGTCGATACGCCCGTCGTAATCGCTTCACGATCAAGAATGCGGATCACGACCGATTCGCCAAACACACTCGGCAAGATGGAGACGCGGAAATCAACGGTCTTACGGTCCAGGCGCATACGAAAGCTTCCATCCTGTGGGACACGCCGCTCAGCGATATCCAACTCCGACATCACTTTCAGCCGAGACACGAGAGGTGGATGCAGCTTCACATCCAAGGGGTCCATCGCCGATACCAAAATGCCGTCCACACGAAACTTGACGATGGTGGCCCGGTCCGTCGCCTCAATATGAATGTCGCTTGCTCGCCGGTGCATCGCGCTCAGCAGCGTCGTGTCCAACAGCTTGACCGCAGGACTTTGATCCTCGGCCGACGGTTCGACCGACATGATTTCTTCGCCCCGCTCATCTTCTTTCACCAAAACGGATCGATACTCCGCTTCCAGTTCCCGCAGAGCCTGGCTGGATCCCTCGCTGCGCTCGAGTGCCGCCACAATCGCAGAGCGCGGGCTAATGACCAGCATGAGCGGCCGGTTGAGAAACAGTTCCAGTTCGTCCAAGGCGAGGAGGTTGCCGGGATCCGGAAGGGCAATGGTGAGGATACCGTCGCACTCCTTTAGAGGTACGAACGGATGGCGGCGCATCAATTTCACCGAAATGGTGCTGTAGAATTCTTGATCGACTCGGTAACCGATCAGCGGATCATAGGGAAGATCATATTGGGCGGCCAGGGCCTGTGCCAACTGCTGCTCTGAAATCGTGCCCTCTTCGAGGAGCGTCGGCCCAAGGGCGGCGATGCTTCCTCCAAGGCGTGTCAGGACCTGGTCGATGACCCGCTTGGGAAGAATCCCCTGCCGAACAAAGACATCGGCCAATGACGGGCGAGCAAAGTGACGCTGCATGGATGGGCCTTGGCTTAGACCGTGTGGTATAAGACAAACAAACTGATCATAATTTCACTGAATCGTCTCAGCCATTTGAAAGATCGGCAGATACATAATGATGACAATTCCTCCCACCACAATCCCCATAACCAGTAACAGCACCGGTTCAATCCATGTGGTCAACTGGGTCAATCGAACATCGAGGTCTCCATCAAAAAACTCCGCGATATCCCGCAACATCGGCTCTAATGAACCGGTTTCCTCACCGACCGACAACATTTCGATCGCAAGTTTAGGAAGAATCTGCGAACGTTCCAGGGCGGATGCCAGCGTACTCCCTTCGCGAATTTCGGTGACAGCCGCCGCAAGGCCGCCGGAAACAAATCGGTTCGATATGGCTCCACGTGAAATCTCCAGTGCATCGACGAGCGGCGTGCCTCCGGATAACACGGTCGCCATTGTTCTGGTGAATTGAATAGTGTGGTGTTTGACAAGAATCGGGCCGATGACAGGAACCCGGAGGAGCTGGCGGTCAACGGTGAGGCGTCCTCCGGCTGTTCGATACCACGACCGACCAGCGATCACGAGTACCCCCAAGATAATGATGACCGGAATGAGATACGCTTGTCCGATGTGGATCAAATTAATCAGCACTCGCGTGGCAGTCGGTAGCGATCGCGCTGATTCCCCGTATACCGACACGAAGGTCGGAATCACGTAACTCAACAGGAATCCGACCACCGCGACTCCCACGATGATCAGGAAGGCCGGATAAGCCAGAGCTTTCGTGACTTTCTGTCGAAGCCCAATCATGAGTTTGAGGTACGCGATATAACGTTGAAGAACTTCAGGAAGATTTCCAGCCTGCTCCCCGGCGCGAATGGTGGCCAGGTAAAGATCGGTGAAATATTGTGGATGTCTCGCCAACGCTTCCGACGCTGACGCGCCGCCTCTGATATCCTGGCGAACGCCCTGCAGCGCCTCACGGAAGGCAGTGCGTTGAGTCCGTTCGATGAGCAGATCCCACACCCGCAACACCGGAAGTCCGGCCTTCACGAGGGCCAACAGTTCCTGATTGAAAATCATGAACTCCTGCATCGGGAGCTTATGCCATGCCGCCAGAGCCAGGGCTGGAGAGAGGGTACGCCCACCGTGTCGCGATACCCGAAAGACGAACAATCCGTCAGCTTCCAGTTTGGCACGGACAAGCTGTTCATCATCACCTTCGATGTGACCATCAAACGTAGTCCCATCCACTCGGGCAACCCTATATGCATACATTGGCATCGTCGCGAGGGTCAGATCATGAGAGAAATTGTCATCGATTGTGTGATTACTGTCTGGCCTCTACCGATGAGGAGGCGCGAAAACGAAATGGAGAGCGGGATTCAGGTAACCGCAAGGTCGATCCGGTGACGATGCGATTGTCTGTCACCCCGTTGATCCTTCTGAGTTCCTCGAGATCCACTTTGTGCCTGCGCGCCAAGCGCCAAAGTGTCTCCCCCTCCCGGACGATGACCGTCCGCTGATTCCCGGCAAGTGTGAAGTTGTTGGACCCGGGAGTCGATAATTCTCCTGGCGCGAACGCATCCGTCGGCATGGCCGTATCCGAGGCCTTTGAGGCGACGGATTGAGGTACAGACATCGGGACCGTGGTGATCTGGGGAGATTCGTGAGGAGCGTACCCAGCCGGGGCCATTTCACCGTTTGGGGCCGCTTGCTTCCTGCCTTGCGACAGGAGCTTTTCTAACTGGCGCATACGACTATGCAACCGGCGTCCAGATTGTGCTACATGCTCTCGTTCGACCCGAGCCGACGCCAGTTCCTCTCGCTGTAAGTCAATGATGTGCCGCGCATCAAGCAACCGACGCTCTGCCTCTCGCAACATCCCTTGCAACTGCGCACGGCCCACCTGCACATCGGCCAGTTCCTTCCGGCGGTCCTCCAGTTCAATCCGCAAGTCTGAAACCGTCCGCTGTGCGTCGCGCACGGCGCTTTTGAGCGAGTCTACCGTCACTTGAAGATCTGCCGCTTCCGGTTCAATCATCGGTTCCAGACGGGCACATCCGAAGGAACAAGCGGCGAGTACGACTCCCGCAAGCACTATCCGCAATCTCCTGGGGACCATCCCGAATGGCTTCACTTGGCCGCCTTGTCGGACAATCATGATCGGTACCTGACGACTACCATTGATTGTACGGAACTCCGTCCGTTCCCACCCGGTCAGAGCCGGAAAACACGTCGACGATCCCTCCTTCTGCCGGATCCGACATCTCTTGCCACGTATCGGCGGACCCTGTCACAGGATCGGATGGGACCTTTCTGAGATAGCCAGCCGAGATCAACGCGATGAGCGTTTCCGGATACTTACCTTTATCGGCCCGATGCTGATCGATCACGTCGCGCATTGAAAAAAGATCCTGCCGCAACGCACCTTCCTTGGCCTTCACAACGGCGGTCTGATAGGAGGGCACCGCCAGAGTGGCCAAAATTCCTATGATCGTCACCACGATCATCAGTTCGATGATGGTGAAGCCCTGCTGCTCCGTGCATCGCCCCCTACCACTCGCGATACTTTGTCCCATCGAGCGCCAGTTCCTGACTCTGAGTCGAGACATCATAAATATCTTCGCCACACCAGTCTTTCATACCCGCGGGATCTTTATAACAGCGGAGGCGCCAATCGGTGTGGCCCGTGAAGGGATCCGGAGGAATTGCCCGCAAATACCGCTTCACCGTGGTCCCGCGCACCGTTGCCTGTTCTCCGGTCAATTTCACTCCGAGCAATGCGTTCAATGATTTGGGGTAGCCGTACATACCGGTCACGTCTTTACACGATAATTTATTCTTAACACAGGCCGGCCCAGCCAAGACATCACCATCCCGGCTCCAGTCCAATCGAAAAGCATCGATCGCCGATCGAATGATTCGCAAGTTCTGCCGCAATTCAAGTTCCTTCGTTCGCTTGGCTGAGACGCGGGTGAAGGGGAGCACGACGGATGCCAAAATGGTGATGAGCGTGAGCGTGACCAGCAACTCGAGCAGCGTGACGCCGGACTGTTTCACCGGACCCTCACAACTCCTTTTCCGGATCGGGATAGATCGGATTGTTCTTGCACGGTTTCATCCCCCATTGTGACGCGCACCGGCGAGACACCCGGTGCTTTGGCTACAAATGTCAGGCTGAGCAGCCTCCCCTCATTCCTGGTCATCGTTGAAGGTTTATGAAATCGGAGTTCGACCGATCCGTCCGTGGAATGAGAGGTAATTGTCGCCTTACTGCGCATTCCGCCCAAGAGTTCCCCTTCTGTCGCCTCGCGAAACTCCACTACTCTGGGATCAAACACCAGTTTGAGTGCTTCGCCGGCGATGCCGCGGACTCTCCGGGCCATCACGTCGATTTTGAATTCCTTTCCGACAGGAACGGCCACATCTGCCGGCTGTATGGCAAGCTGAGGCATCAAGCTCAAGGACGCTTCCGTCATGGCATCCCCGGCCTCAAGCCGTTTGTTCATGCTGTTCGACGATGTTAAAGGTGCACCGATTCCAGAAGAAGATCCCATGACGGCGGAGGTTTTCTTGACAGGACTGAGGAACAGCGGGGATGTCGCATAGACCGATTCTGTGCCCGACCAGAACGCCTGGGCCTGCAGGCCTGGAGGCCGCATCGGTTGAATGACGTGGGGCGTGATGGTCAGGATCACTTCTGTGGTCACTCTGTTGGTCTTGAAGGAACTGAGCAGGTTTCCCAATATGGGTATGTCTCCGATCCAGGGAATCGTGACCTTCGTACGACGATCTTCTTCTTGCAGCAATCCTCCTAACACGATCGTTTCCCCGTCTCTCACATTGAGCATTGTCTCCGCTGAACGGTTCCCGAACTTAAACTGTGAAATTGGCGGTGACTGCTGCAGGAGGACGGTGTCACCGAGTCGAATGACCTCGATCTTCATCTTCAAGGAGAGTTCATTCCCCAGATGAATGGAGGGTTCGACGGTCAGTTTGACACCCGTGTCCCGGAATTCGATGGACGTCACGGTCGAGGTCGTGGGAACTGCGCCGGTGGCAGCCTGACCTGGGAGGACGTTGGTCGTGGACAGCAGAATCGGCTGCTTATCACCGATGTTAATCTCGGCCTTTTTGTTGTTCACGACGCGTACTTTTGGTGCGGCCAAGGTCTTTGCGTCAGTCACTTGCTTGAAAAAATCCAATTGCACATTCGTCGGCAACTTCACCAGGTAGCTGTCTTGTCCAAGGCTCGTCAATTGTCGAATGGTGAACTGCTGTGCGATATCCCCCGCCAAAAGTCCGGTAAACCCGGGGGGAACTATGCCGGCGGCGATTTGCTTCGGATATGAGAGTCCATACGTCTGATCGACCGTTCGATCGACTTCTAACACCTCGACATCGAAGAGGACTTCGGAATCCTCGCGATCATTGGCGAGAATGATCTTCTCCGCTAACTCCACCTTTTCCGGTTGATCGCGAATCACGATGGTATTCAATTGCTCATTTGCATGGATATGCTTGGCATCCAGCATGCTTTTCAACAAAGCCAGCATGTCTTTCGCCTTTGCGTTCGAAAGATAAAACGTGCGGATCATCAAGTCCTGGTATTGCTCCTGCTTTTGCTTGGTATTGGGACTGATGAT
>DAISKX010000116.1:0-8696 GCA_036820725.1 Nitrospiraceae bacterium | reverse complement strand
GTTGTGGGAATTGTCGCGGCAAGATTGGTTGAACGATATCACCGTCCGGCCGTCGTGATTGCCATTGATGAGCGAGGTGTCGGGAAGGGTTCGGCGAGGACGGTGCCGGGCTTCGATCTCTACCAGGCGTTGGCATCTTGCCGGGACCTGTTGGTCGCGTTTGGAGGTCATCCGAGTGCAGCCGGATTAACGATTTCAGAGTCCAGAATTCCCGAGTTCCAGGATCGGTTCAATGAGGTCGCGATGCGCTGGGCTGGGCAAACAGAGGTGATTCCAGCCTTGCATGTCGATGCAGAAGTGCAACTCTCCCAGGTTAATCTCCAGTTGATTCAAGAGTTGGAAAGTCTGCATCCTTTCGGAGCAGGTAATCCGGAGCCCACCCTTGCGGTCAGAGGATTGGAGGTCGTCGATGCCCGTGTCGTGGGCGATAAACATCTGAAATTGCGGGTGCGCAAGGGCACGTCGTGGACCTTCGACAGTATCGGGTTTCGCATGGGATCATATGCTGATCAGGGGTTGACAGTTCGTCAGCCCGTAGATCTGGCCTTCAGCCCGGAGCGAAATCACTGGAATGGATACGATAGAATCCAACTGCGCATTCGCGCCCTGCGAATGACCCCGGAGGCCTGACGAACCCATGGTCTATGAGACAGTCACAGAACTGGATCAACTGATCGACCGTCTCAAAAGCTACAATGCGGAGGCCGATCTGCAGGCGATCCGCAAAGCGTACGAATTTTCCGCCAAAGCTCACGAAGGGCAAATTCGTCGTTCGGGCGAACCGTACCTTCAACATCCGCTTGCCGTTGCCGGCGTCCTGACGCTGCTCCGGACCGATGTCACTGCCGTGGTCGCCGGTTTGCTCCACGATACGTTGGAAGACACATTGGCCACTCCGGAAGAACTTGAACGGGAGTTCGGCCCGGAGGTCGTCCATCTTGTCGGAGGTGTCACGAAAATCGGCAAGATTACGTTTCGTAACTATGAAGAAAAACAGGCTGAGAATTTCAGAAAAATGGTGTTATCGATGGCGGACGATATTCGTGTCGTCCTCATCAAACTCGCCGACCGGTTGCACAATATGCGCACCCTGGAGTACTTGAGCGAGCCCAAGCGGCAGGAAATTGCCCAGGAGACTCTGGAAATTTATGCTCCGCTTGCGAACCGGCTCGGCATCGGATGGATCAAGAACGAATTGGAGGATTTGTGTCTGAAGCATCTCAAGCCGGACGTGTACGAGACGTTGCGGGTACGGGTCGCCAAGCGGGATGAGGATCGGCAGCAATATATCCAGGAGGTCATCGAAGTCGTCAAGCAGTCGATGACGGAGAATGGATTGCAGGGAGACATATCCGGCCGTCCCAAACATCTCTACGGCATCTACCAGAAGATGGAAAAGCAGTCCATCTCCTTCGAGGAGGTCTACGATCTTGCCGCGCTCCGCATCATTACCGACACAAAAATGAGTTGCTACGCGTGGTTGGGTATTATCCATTCTTTGTGGCGGCCGCTGCCCGGGCGATTCAAGGATTACATCGCGATTCCAAAGTCCAACCTCTATCAATCCTTGCATACGACCGTCGTCGGACCGAAGGGAGAGCATGTCGAATTTCAAATACGGACCGAGGAAATGCATCGCGTCGCAGAACAGGGAATTGCCGCCCATT
Source organism: Nitrospiraceae bacterium (assembly GCA_036820725.1). Lineage (GTDB taxonomy): Bacteria > Nitrospirota > Nitrospiria > Nitrospirales > Nitrospiraceae > DASSBQ01. The sequence goes on along the minus strand of DAISKX010000116.1, from coordinate 7,029 downwards.
GGAAGTATAAAGAACAGCGACAGATCGACGAGAAAGACGGGAAGGCCTTTAGCTGGTTGCGGCAATTCGTGGAGTGGCACCAGGATTTGCCGGACAACCGTCAATTCATGGACTCGGTCAAACTGGACCTGTTTCATGACGTCGTCTATGTGTTCACTCCCAAAGGTATGGTCAAGGAACTGCCCAAGGGATCCACGCCCGTTGATTTCGCGTACGCGATTCATACCGAGATCGGAAATCATTGCGTCGGTGCCAAGGTCAACGGGAAAATCGTTCCGTTGAAGCATGCCGTATCGAGCGGTGATACGGTTGAAATTCTCACATCGCCTAACCAAACGCCGCATAAAGACTGGCTGAAGTTTGTCCGCACCTCTCGAGCGAAGACCAAGATCAAACATTGGATCAAAGCGGAAGAGCACCAGCGAAGCATCGATATCGGCCGCCGGCTTTTGGAATCTGAGTTCCGGCGCCATGGCCTGGCTCCGGCGCAAATGATGCGGTCAGACCAACTCTTGCAAGTGGCTCGACAGGCAGGCTACGACACGACGGACGAACTCGCCGCCGCGGTAGGATTCGGCCATCTTCCGACGGCACAGGTTGTCGGCAAGCTCGACTCTACGATGGCGCCCGCGACGCTGAGTCCAACTGAGCAGGTGCCATCAAAATCCGCACCCGGCAAGGTTGATGAGAGAGGCGTCAAGGTCAAAGGCGCGCGAGACCTCTTGATGCAACTGTCGCGTTGTTGCAATCCCGTTCCCGGAGACCGCATCCTCGGCTACATCACGCGCGGTCGAGGGCTGACCATCCACACGGTGGATTGCCCGAATCTCGAAGCGCTGGATTATGATAAGAATCGATTGGTCGAGGTGGAGTGGGATACCTCGATGCCGAGCACGCACTCGGTCAAGGTATCCGTCATCGCCGTCGACAAGACGGGCGTCCTGGCGAATGTCTCCGCCGCAATTTCTGAATGCCAGGCGAATATCAGTCGCGCCGAGATCACTACGCGCGAGGATCGTAAGGCCATGCTTGATTTCGTCATCGAAATAGCGGATACCGGCCACCTCGGCCGGGTCATGAAGACGATCGAACGAGTCGATGGCGTGATCACGGCCCGGCGTGTGCGGTCGTGGCAGGATCGATAGGCACCCGCCTCTCTGCTGAGAAGCTTCCGATGGTCCGGGCGAATCATCTCTTATGAGCGTTGCTCTTTTCCTGGCCACCGCCGCTCTGACCATCACCGGTATCGTGTTGACGCTGCTGGGATTGGCCTATCTGGCGCATCGTCACAATCAGACCATTTCCTTCAAAACCGTGGCTGCCGGGGCGCTCGCGCTGGTGGTCATCTGCGCCGCGCTCCTTCTGCATAGCGTCGTCGCCCCTGCGATCCCTGAGTTGGTTCGTACTTTGGTCGTTACCGCCGCGTATCTCAGCGCGGCATTCTTTCTCCTGGCCATCCTCGATACCCTGATCATCGGGGAATTGTTCATCGCGCGCAAAGGCCGGTACATTCCTGACGCGGTCCGCAATTTACTGTTGGGCGCGGGGGTCGTTGTGGCCGCGGTGATCATCTTTCGCCTCGTGCTGAACATCAATGTGGTCGCGCTGGTCGCGTTTCCCACCGTGGCAGCCGCAGTCGTAGGTGTCGCACTCAAGGATACGCTTGCCAGGTTGTTCGCGGGAATCGAGCTGGGGAAAATGGTGAAAGAGGGGGATTGGATTGCCACGCTGGATCGAGAAGGCATGGTCACCCATATCGGCCTCGAACACATCACATTGACGAGCCGCGAACACGATTCTGTCTCGTTACCAAACGATAATGTGATTCAGGCAGGTGTCACGAACTATAGCCGTCCCACCACGACACACATGTGCTCGATCCTCGTGGAAGCAGCCTACCGGACCTCACCGAGCCAGGTCTGTGCGACCCTCGTAGATCTCGCGTCTGCGGTCGAAGGCGTGCTCAGCGAGCCCAGAGCGGTGGCCATGGTCACCGCGTTCAATGAATCCGGTATTCAATACCTGTTGAAGTTTCCCATCGGAGACTATGCACGCTATCCACAAATCGAAAGTGCCGTGCGAACCTATGTGTGGAATGCGTTTGCCCGAACAGGAATCGAAATTCCCTTCCCTCAGCGCGTGGTCCATCAGAACGCCGAACCGGGAGGAGTGCAGCGCCAGATGAGTGCGGATCAACTGGCCGGCCACTTAGGGACAGTCGATTTTTTAGCTAACCTGAATCCCAAACAAATCGACGTCGTTGCGCAAGGAGCGCGTGTCGAACAATTTCTGTCCGGCGAACGGGTTGTACAACAGGACGAGCCAGGCGATGAACTCTATATTATTTTGTCAGGGAGAGCAGACGTTCAGATAGAGCAGAACGGCTTACATTCGGTCGTGAATCATTTGTCCCCGGGACAATTCTTCGGGGAGATGTCCTTGTTGACGGGGGAACCCAGGTCTGCGACGGTTGTCGCGACTTCCTGCCTGCGAGTGATTGTCGTGGGCAAAGAGTCATTGATCCGGGTTGCAAAAGAAGACCATCGAGTGATCGAGCAAATTGGAGAGACGGTGGCCCGTCGTCACGCATCAACGGCGGCGGCTAAGCGGCAGCTCAGTCAAGATGCCGCACTGACGGCAGGGCTCATGCAGGCACGCTCGCTCATCGAGCGGATCCGAAACTTTTTTTGGGGTCGAGCAAAGACATAGCCCCTTTCTTTCTCAACGCGTCCACTCCAACCCCGACACGCTGATAGGACAAGCCCTGCAGGCGTGTTTGCCAGGCGGGCCCGCCGATTACTCGGTCGATATCTTGCCTGCGCACACAAATATGACTGCCGCATTGTGCGATGGGACCGGGTCTCAGCAGCTTCGTAACGGACCCTGGTGGACGGGGAGTTAGACCCTGATTATTCATGACGGTTCGTCGCGAAAACGTGCAGATGATTTGCGAGGCACACGGTGCGATGAATAAAGAGCACCATATTTGTGCGCGCCGGCGAGTCGGTGAGCCGGCAGTGTCTTGCGCGTGGAGCCGGGAGGAAGGGAGGCATTCTTAAACAGTACGTCGACTGACCGATCGGCGAGCCCGCCTGTCGCAGCCGCGTATCCGCGTCTGCAGCAGAAGCGCTCATGAATAATCCGGGTTAAGGCAGTTTGAAATCCAGCTTTTTCCCCTGCTGAAGGTCGAGGGCGTCCGCCCTCCCACCGTTGACTTCCAACACAAACATCGCTCCATTGTTAGGTCGATATTGCGGGCAACTGTCATCGGTCTTCGTACATACGGGGACGTTGCGTTCGATGTGCACGATTTTCTTCTTCGGATCCAACCAAATAATGTCCAGAGGCAGCTTCGTATTTTTCATCCAAAAGGACCAGGTTTGCGTGTCTCCGAACGTGAATAGCATGCCATGATCGGCGGGAAGCGTTTCCCGAAACATCAGACCCTGCGCGCGTTTGATAGGCGTATCAGCCAGTTCAGCATGAATCACGGCGCCCCGCGGGGTCTTGATCGGGATCATCACGTCAGGCGGCCGTTCTGAGTCGGCCGACACGGCCATAAGAGGGGCGGTAAAGGCCAAAACAACCACCACGATCCAAGCTGCGAAACATCGTATGCCGGCTGGTCCAAATGTGGAAAATAAGATCATGCGGGCATCCTAACCGTCGGCAAAAGAGGCGTCAAGCCTGGCGGACAGCAACGTACGAGGCCGCGCATTGAAGCGCCAGCCTTCGGCTTGCAATAGGGAAGGGTCCTATGCGATTCTCAAACATAACTGAGTCTCGACTGAACGGAGGGAACGATGAAGGAGAAACGCCGAGTATTGTATAAGAAGGGCGTGTTTGTGTGTCCTAAGTGCCGCCAGTCATACGTGCAAGATAAGTGGATGGAGGAGTGGCGCATCCGCTGTCACAAGTGTGATTACCGAGGAACGTTGACAGAGGTGTCGGTCGAAGAGCATTTGGATGAAGAGACCGTTCGCCACTAGGCGTCTCGTTTTGCATCGCTGGGATTTCTGCACCACACTCCGCTCTCACTCACCTCTCCGATGTGCGTCGCTGTCATTCGTATCAGCAACGAGGTTCGCATGTATCGCATACTGATTATCGGTCTGCTATCGGCCACCATCGCCTGTCCAGGGGAACCGGTCTCGGGAAATGAAGGTACTCCGGTCGTCAAGGTTCTGGTCACCTATCACTCGGCGTCGGGAAGCACGGAAAAAATGGCAGCGGCAGTCGCCGAAGGTGTCAAGATGAACGCTCAGGCTCATGTCGTCATGAAGCGAGTGGAGCAGGTCGTGGCGGAGGATTTGTTTTCCGCAGACGCGATCATCGTCGGGTCCCCGGTGTATTGGGCAAATATGGCGGGAGAAGTGAAGACATTCTTTGATAACTGGCAGTTCAAGTTTGGTGTGTTTCCTGATTTCAAGATGAAGAATAAGGTGGGAGCTGCGTTTACGACAGGGGGCCAGGTATCGGGTGGTAAGGAAGTCACGATGCTCACTATTCTCGCGGCGATGTTAGGCAATCATATGATCGTGGTCAGCGGAGGGGGAGCGTTTGGCGCATCAGCCACCACAGAGGGCCATAGCCCTGGAATCGATGACGAAGAGCTCGCGGCTGCGCGAATATTAGGGCAGCGCGTGGCCGAAGTGGCAAGGGCGATTAAGACCGGATTGAGAAGTCATGAACCGGTGGTTCCCTGACGGATCTCACCGCAGGGAGGATGACTTGTCGGGGGCAGGCATAATATGAGCGGATAAAACTCAGGAAGAGGACGCACTGGATTTCTGAAAGGACATATTTAATTGGTTCTTCGCCAACCCTACCAGTTCGCAAATATTTTTGGCACATCGCCCGCAACACCCATGCTCTCGTAAACCAAATTCCGCGATGATCTGGTGGGCCGTCACACAACCCGATAGCCCTGCTTCCCGTACATCCGATTCCGTTAATCCCTTGCATAGGCAGACATACATGTGAAACTTGCCTCTCTTAATCGGTTAATGGCGGTTAGCGATTATGATAAGCGTTATCAACACAAAAAAGTATACCTGGACTTTCCTGAGGTGTCAAGACCGGCAAGGTGCCGGTAAAACAATGTCGGAGGGATGCGTATGCTTATGATTTATAAGGAGGAGGACGTTGCGGAATTCTAGAATGTTCGTTCCAGTTGGTTGACCATCGCTTTGATCGTATCGAATCCGGATTGCCAGAATGTTTCGGAGGTCATATCGACGCCCATGATGCGGAGCATCTCTTGCGGTGCTTGCGAGCCGCCGGTGGCCAACAAATTTTCATAGCGTGGAACGAAGTCCGCACCTTGTTCCTGATACATGCCATACAAAGCCAGAACCAGGAGATTACCAAAGCTGTATGAATAGCAATAAAAGGGGCTGGCAAAGATATGGGGAATGGTCAGCCATTCCCACTCGAACTCGCGAGGGACTCGCACGGCTTTCCCAAACTGATCTTGAACATTGGCGAGATAGGCGCGTGCCAGATCAGTCACCGTGGCGCCACCCGTGATCATGTCATGCGCGCGTTGTTCAAAGAGCACGAAGTAGGCTTGTCGCATGATGGTGGCATATACGTCATCCAATTGAGTGAGCAGAAGGCCTTGTTTCACCCGCTTGTTTGTTTCATGTTGCATCAATGCGTCGGAAAGAATTCGCTCCCCGAAGACTGAGGCGGTTTCGGCCAGCGGGAGCGTCGCGTGAAACGTGAATACTGTGTGCTGTTCCGCGAGCATGCCGTGGACGGCATGACCCAGCTCGTGCGCCATGGTCGCAATGTCCCGGGCTTCTCCCGTGAAGTTCAACAGGACATAGGGTGTCAAGCTCGGCACAACGCTATAGCAATAGGCGCCACCAATCTTTCCGGTCCGGACACGTGCGTCCACGTGTCGATCGGTGAAGACGCGCTCCGCCAGATCGGCCAGCCTCGGTGAAAAACCTCGGTACGCCTCCAGCACCATTCTCACCGCATCGGTATACCGATACGTCTTCCGTTCAGATTGATGCGGTGCATAGATGTGATATCGCGTCATTGGGGCAATGCGGCAGACGCGTGCCTTGAGTCTGAAATAATGCTGAAACACCTCTCGGTTCTTGACGCACACAGAGAGCAGGGCGTGGACCGCCTGGTCCGGAACATCGTTGCCGAGATTGCGTGAGGCGATCGGTGAAGCAAAATGACGCAATTGGATATTTTCTGCCTTCCAGTCGTTCACGAGCGCTTTGTAGAGTTCGCCCAAGAGATCGTGGTGGTTCGCATAGATACGAAACAACTCGCGATATGCGGCCTCGCGCACAGAACCCGTCCGACTACGCAAGTAAGGCATGAGCCCTTCCCGAGTCACGGTCTTTCGCTTTCCGTGAACACTCACCGTGAAAGTGAAGGCATTTGTCACCACGTCGTACAGGGTATGGATGGCAGTGCGGCCGGTGTTGTTCTTGATGTTAATGACTTTTTCTTCAGGTTCGGACAGGGTGTGCGGCTGAAAGCGTCGAATCGTCTCCAAGTAATAGCGAAAATCGCCGGCCTTGCTCATGAGTCGGTGGGCATTGGATTCATCTACGCTCTGCCACCACAACTCGAAAAAGAGGAGTCGGTTTTGAAGCGTGGTGAGTTGTTCTTCAACGTGTGATTTGAATGAACGGGCCTTGAGGTCCTTGGTATTTTCAGAGAACCACAAGTACGCGTAGGCGCCGAGTTTGCCGGAGCGCCTCCCGATCTCCTCGTCGAGACGAAGCAGATCTAGAAACACGTCTTCGGGCATCGAGGCAGTCAGCCCGGCTCGATACCCCTCAAAACGGGACACGTGTGCATCGAGTTCCTTGAGGTAATGATCGAGTCGCTTGACTGGATCACGGATGAGGTCCGACAAATCCCACCGGTCTGAATACTTCGTCGTGCCATCGGTCGAACGTTTGGACCGTTGTGCAGGTAACGCCTGAGGCCTCTTCATATGATTCATGCGAGCTCCTGGTATAAACGCGTTTGCTGAGGAACGATCATACCACTGCG
>DAISKX010000115.1:0-8750 GCA_036820725.1 Nitrospiraceae bacterium | reverse complement strand
CTCTTGGAGCGATTCGATGTGGGTCGATCTGCCGACGCCATCGGTTCCCTCGATGGCCACCAGCTTGCCCTTCAAATCACTCGGATTTAGGTACGTCAAACCGTCGCCAAAATAGCGTCCGCCTTCCATGTGCGCCTCGCTTCGCCTTGTAATTCACCAGAGCCTTTTCCACCACCTGACGCATCTCGCTTTGCTGGGTCTCAATGTCTTTCGTGGCATCCATGACGGTCAGATCAAATTCCGGAACGATCTTGTCGTATTCGGTCAGGATGCGCGATTGAAAAATCCTGAAGCTTTCGCTGATATCCTGACAAAACCCCATGTCCATACCGGCTTCATAAAATTTCAGGTTGGCACGAGTGCCACCCAGTAAGCGGGATACGGCCACATCGATAGGAACATTAAAATAAAACGCCAGATCCGGACGAATGGCGAAGCTGTAGAGCTTCCTGATCCAACTCGGTGAGACACCGCGCACGACGTCGCGAGCAAAGGCCGTGTACATATACCGGTCCGCAAGGACAACCATCCCCGCTTTTAATGGCGGCAGGATCTCATGAAACATGCGGCTGGCAAAATCCGTGGCATGCAAGAGGCTGAACGTGGTCGGCGTGAGGCTCTTATTTTTCTTTCCCTTCTTGGTCGTATCACGAACGAGTTCGGAGGAATTCCATTCGGTAAAAAACACTTTATGTTCTCTCGATTCAAGCCATTTCTGTAGGAGAAGCAGTTGGGTGCTTTTTCCTGAACCGTCGATCCCCTCGACAATGATGAGTTTGCCGGGATAGGGATGGGGTTGATGAGAAGCGGGAACGGAATCACTCACGACGCATTTTCCTCAGGAGGAATGACCTCAAACTGGACCGGCCGCTGAAAGACTTTCTCAAACAAATCCGATCGGCCCCGGGCCGCCCACACTTCCAGCTCGGCATCGCCCGAAACATGAAGGTTCATGGTAACCTTTTTCCCCAGTGTCACGTCAACTGTCTGCACCACCGAGAACTGACTGCGGTCCAGAGCATCGGCGATGCGGAGAAGGGCTCCGAGCACCTTGACGATTCGCTGTGAGCCGGCAGGCATGGCCGCATACTCGTCGTGCTTTTTATCAGGTAGCGCTCGGCGATGATAGCGGGCGATGTTGGCGATGATATCCACCTCGTCCACCGTGAGCCCCGAAAGGTCGCTATGCTTAATGAGATAGTACGCATGTTTATGGTGCTGCCGGGGATTGATCAGATAGCCGATGTCGTGGAGGATGGCCGAAAACTCCAGCCATTCCCGCTCCCGCTGTCCGAATCCATGCAGGGGTTTTGTCTGATCGAACAGGCGGACAGCCAAATCAGCCACGTGAAGCGAGTGTTCTTCCGAGGAATGACAGCGACGGGCCAACGCCAGGACGTTGCGCTTGCGGACGTCCGGGATATCGCGTTCAGCTTGAATCCCTTCCCGGTGCCGTTGAATGAAATCAAAAATCAACCCCTCGCGGATGGCCTTGTCGCAAATGGTGAGTTCATCTTTTTGAAGCAACTCCAGCAGGATCCGAAAGGCGATCGTCGCGGGAAGCAGGGTGTCGACACGCTTGGGGTCCAAGCCCGGAATGGCGAGTCGCGCCTTTAAATTAGAGCCGGCCAAGAGCGTTTCGATCCTCGCAATCTCTTTCAAGGAAATCTTCGCCAGGTTGAGCTGAGGAAGCGGCCGCCCGGTCCGGTCCAGGTAGATGACTTCGGCCAGGTTTGCCGCCATGCCGGAAGTGGCGACGATCTGTTCAACACGCTTGCTTCTGAATGACGACAGGGTGCTCTTGAGTTGAGCATGGACCGCGCCTTCGAGCTGTTCGAGCATGCTCCTGGACGGAGGTGTTCGCAGGAGATAGAGATCGTTGAGACGGATGGCGCCGAGCTTCAAGCTCTTGGCATGAAAAATATTCTCGCGATTCCCGACGATCAATTCCACCGACCCGCCACCCACGTCGACCACCATGGTCGGTTCTTCCGGAAGCGCAATGGTATTTCTCACGCCGAGAAAAATCAGCCGAGCTTCCTCGGCTCCCGTGATGACACGGACGGTCAGGCCTGTCTGCTGCGCGACATGATCGAGAAACTCTCCTCCGTTTCGCGCCTCTCGAACGGCACTGGTGGCCACGGCCTCGATCCGTTCATAGCCCTTGTTGCGGGCCAGCGTCACGAGAGTTTTGACGACATCGAGCCCCCGCATCATTGCCTGGTCGGACAGGCGCCTGGCCGTGAACACTCCGTCACCCAGACGGGTCATGTCTTTGAATCGATCGAGAATTTTGTAGGAGTAGTCCGGATGGACTTCCGCGAGCACCATATGGATGGAATTGGTCCCGATATCGAGGACGGCCAGCTTCGGCATGGGCTCGTGAGATCGTTAGAAGGACACGGACGGCGCGACGTGGCGGATATTCTTTCCTTCTACCATATACACCACGAGCTCGGCAATATTCGTCGCATGATCCGCGATCCGTTCCAGCGACTTGGCAACAAAGGTGAGCCGGATGGCGCGCGTAATGGTTTTGGGGTTTTCCAACATGAAGGAGAGGAGCTCCCGGAAGAGCTGCTCGTTCAGGTCATCCACGAAATCGTCGTCACCGCACACCTTGCGCGCTAGACGAGGATCGGAATTTACGAACGCATTGAGACATTCCTGGACCATGCGCATCGTCCAATGGGCCATGCGGGGGATATCAATGTACGGTTTCAACTGCGGCTCGACGTTGAGTTCGAGTGCTCGTTGCGCGATGTTGTCGGCCAAATCGCCCATCCGTTCCAGCTCGGAGGAGATTTTCATCGCCGTCGTGATGAACCGCAGATCGCGCGCAGTCGGTTGTTGCAAGGCCAACAGGCGAATGCAGGCGTCGTCGATATCCACATCGAGGCTATTGACGTCCCGATCGTGCTCGACGACCGTTTGCGCCAGTTCCGAGTCCCGATCCACCAATGCTTGCATGGAACGCTGAATTTGCTGCTCAACCACAGCCCCCATGCGCAGGAGTTGCTCTTTCAGTTGTGCGAGTTCTTGATCGAAGTGGCGTTGCATGGTCCGGATTTCCTCCCTGTTACCCGAAACGACCAGTAATGTAATCTTCCGTCCGCTTGTCCTGGGGAGTGGTGAAAATCGATTTGGTATCGCCAAACTCGATGAGTTCTCCCATCAGGAAGAATCCGCATTGATCGGACACTCGCGCGGCCTGCTGCATGTTATGGGTCACTATGACGACCGTGTACTTGTCTTTCAATGCAAACACCAGTTCTTCGATTTTGGCCGTCGCGATCGGGTCCAACGCCGAACAGGGTTCATCCATGAGAATGACGTCCGGTTGCACAGCCAGCGCACGCGCAATACAGAGACGTTGCTGTTGACCACCCGAGAGACCCAACGCGCTGTGCATCAGTCGGTCCTTCACTTCTTCCCACAGGCCTGCGCCCGCCAGGCTCGCATAGACGAGTTCATCAAGTGTTCTCTTGTCCCGAAAACCATGGAGGCGGGGCCCGTACGCGACGTTTTCAAAGATCGACTTCGGGAAGGGATTGGACTTCTGGAAGACCATCCCCACACGCTTCCTTAGCGAATTGACATCCACTCCCGATCCGTTGATGTCGGTTCCATCAAGTTCGATTCGTCCCTTCACTTTCGCACCGTCGACAAGATCGTTCAGACGGTTGAGGCAACGCAACAGCGTCGATTTTCCGCAGCCGGAGGGACCGATGAAGGCCGTCACGGTATTGGCGCGGACGGTCAAGGTGACATGAAAGAGTGCCTGCCGCTCGCCGTAGAGGAAATCAAGATTGCGAACTCGAATCTTCGTGTGTAACTCCGGCTGAGAGAGCATGTGCATCTCGGTCCTCAGGTCGCGTGGCGTCGCCGACGTTCCTTGTTGAACCCGTTGCCCCAATTGTAGAAGACCCAACGTATGCTCCATGAACGCTCCTCCAAATTCTACACCGCCGACGTCGCAAACCGCTTTCTCAACCGGTTGCGAATCACGACGGCAATCAGATTGAGGGATACGACGACGACAATGAGGGTGAGGGTCGTCATATACACCATCGGCTTCGCGGCCTCGACATTGGGTGATTGAAATCCCACATCGTAGATGTGAAATCCTAGATGCATAAACTTTCGATCGAGGTGCAGGAAAGGAAACGCGCCATCCAAAGGAAGAGCCGGCACCAGTTTCACGACGCCGGTCAACATGAGAGGCGCGACCTCGCCGGCTGCACGGGCCATCGCGAGAATGAGACCTGTCAGGATGCCGGGGAGGGCGCACGGCAGAATGACATGCCAGATGGTTTCGAATTTCGTGGCGCCAAGTCCGATCGATCCTTCGCGAAACTCTCGTGGGACCGCAGAGAGGCCCTCTTCTGTGGCCACGATGACGACGGGAACCGTCAGGAGCGCCAAGGTGAGAGAGGCCCAGAGAATCCCTCCGGTTCCAAACGTCGGATTGGGAAGCGCCTCGGGAAAGAACAGGCGATCGATCGTCCCACCGGCCGCATAGATGAAACAGCCAAGGCCGAAGACACCGAACACGATCGACGGCACCCCCGCCAGATTGTTCACGGCAATGCGGACGATCCGGACCAGCATGCCCTGTTTGGCATACTCGCGAAGATACACGGCAGCCATCACCCCGAACGGCATGACGACAATGGTCATCAGGAAGACGAGAAGAACCGTTCCGAAGATCGCAGGGAAAATTCCACCTTCGGTGTTGGATTCGCGAGGTTCTCCGGAAAGAAATCCCCAGAGATTGACGACATACGCGAAGGCTTTCTCTCCCCATCCCATATCGTTCGGACGGCTGACGCCCATGATCTGAGCGAGAGGGATGCGAATCTCGCGGCCGTCGGAGATCGTCAGCCCCACCTGATACTGTACGGCATCGCGATATAATTCTTCCAATCGCGCAGTGCGCTTTCGATACTCCTCTTCCAACTCAGCCAAACGCCGTTGCAGGGCGGGATCCGGCACGGCCGATGCCGATCCAGGCCCTCCATCGAGCGCGAGGCTTCGCTCTTTGAGGCGCAGAGCTTCTATCTGGTGATTGATGGCTCCGATCTCGTCCCGCTCGATATGATCGATACTCTCGCGTAACTCTCGCCCGCGCGCCAAAATAGAATCAAGGGCTGACCGCGTCGCTTGTCCTTCAACATAGATCTGGTCGGCGTCATATATCGTATGGATGCGTCCATAGGCAGGACCCCATTCACGCCGCTCGACGATCACCACATCTTTCGGTGTCGTTCTGGCCTGAATGGCAGCCTCCTCAACCCATCGGAAATCCGACCCGAACACATCTCGATTTCCCACCCGAAAACGAGTGCGGGAGAGGCCCTTCGGTTGATCCTGCGACACTGATCGCGGAATCGTCTCCCGGCCGACCGTCTGGCCGATGACCAACCGACCGTTGTCGAGTTCGACCTGTTCAATCGTTTGCGGCCAGAACTGCCCGAGTCCGTGAACCATGATCAGGGCAAGCAGGCCCGCGGTCATGAGAAGACCAACGGCCACTCCGAATGCGGTCGTCCATACAAAGAGTTCCCCGCTTCGCCAATATCCTCTCATGTCAGAGATTCTCCGTCATGTATACCTCTGCCGAAGTCTCTGTCTGACCATCTCGGCAACGGTATTGATCGCAAATGTGAACACGAACAACAGCAGCGCGGCGAGGAACAGAATGCGATATAACGCGCTTCCCTGAGGAGCTTCGGGAATTTCCACGGCAATGTTGGCGGAGAGCGTCCGAAACCCGTTGGTCCAGCTCCAGTCTACGATCGGCGTATTGCCGGTCGCCATGAGCACGATCATCGTTTCGCCAATCGCGCGCCCAAACCCGATCATGATGGCGGAAAAGATCCCTGGGCTTGCCGCCAAGAGCACGAGTCTCCACACCGTCTGCCAGCGGGTCGCACCAAGAGCCAGTGAGCCGGCAACCAGGTTACGCGGCACATTGGACAGAGCCTCCTCGGCGATACTATAAATGATCGGGACGATCGCGAATCCCATCACGATACCGACCACGACGGCGTTGCGCTGATCATAGTGCACGCCCAGCGTATCCACCACCCAGCGTTTGAAATCCCCGCCAAACAAAAGGTCGGTCAACCATTCGTTACTCCAGAGGCAAAGCATAATCGTTGCCGCAATCACGGGAATCAACAGCAGGGGCTCGGTTCCCGGACGGAACCATTCACGAATGTGCGTCGGCGCCGCATGCCACGCGAGAGAAACGAGCACGACCACCAACGGGACCAGCATCACCATGCCGACGAGTGCCGGGAACAGGCGCTCGAGTAATGGCGCGAGCCACAGGGCGGCCAGAAATCCGAGCACGACGGTGGGTAACGCCGCCATCATTTCCACAATGGGCTTGATTTTTCCGCGAAGATCGGGATGCATGAACTGGGATGTGAAGATGGCCGCGAGAATTGAAATGGGAAGCGCCAGGAGCAGCGCATACAAGGTTCCTTTGAGCGTGCCGAACATCAGGGGCATCAACCCGTACTTGGGCTCAAACTCGTCTGATCCGGACGAGGACTGCCAGACATGCTCGGGTTGGTCATAGCCCTCATACCACACCGCGCCGAAGAGAGTCTTGAACGTCACCTCAGGGAACGGATTGCGCAGTTCGTAGATCGCCACCTGTCCTGCCGAATCAAGCGCGGCCAGGCTGTCTCCTTTCGGCGAGAAGGCCACAGACCGGATCGGTGTATCGCCATTCGAAAACCGCAACCAGGTCTGCTCCGACGTGGCATAATGGACAAAGACCTGTCCGTTCGCATCGGCAGTTGCAAACCCTTTATCACGGCTGGACGGAGCAAACGCCGTGATCGTTGCTCGGTGCGGCAACAGCTCATGCATCCGTTCCAATCGAAACCGTCCAAGATTCCCTGGCGCGCGAATCAACCCCCATGTCGAGACGGCTCCATCTTCCGTCATGACGACGAGGCTCCTGTCTCCATTCAAGAGTCCAAGCGTCGCAATCGGCGAGACCGCCTCCGACAGACGATACGAGACGGGAGCCGGCGGCTGATTCGAGTCCGTCAGGCTGAAGTGATACAACAGGCCCTCGGCGGTCCCGACATACAGATTGGCGAGCGGGGAATCCAATGCCAGTCGTGTGATGTGACCATCGACCCCCCGTAATTCCTGCATAACCGGACTCTGTCCGTCACCATCATCAGACATCCTTGCGAACCACAGGTGCCCCTGTTTGGTCAATGCAACAAATCCCTGTCCTCCGGTCCCCGCTCGATAGGCCAGCTCTACGATTGGCTCGTCCGTGACCTGGAAAACCTGACCAACCTTGAGGAGCGGTCGCTTGGTCCGCTCCCCAGAATCGGAGAAGTTCGTGGTGACACCCAGTCTAACCGGGACGACTCCACCTGCTTGTGTACCCAGCAGATATTTAGATGATGATCCGCCGCCGTGCGCGATCGCAGTGATTCGTTGATTGGTCAGCAGAGGCGGAACCTCAACCTGCAGGGGATCGCCCGTCGCCAGGTTCATGAAGTGGACCCCGCCGGGATGTAAAGCATAGGCGATCTCCCGGTGTTCGTCCATCCCGATGCGAGCGGGCCCAGGAGAAGATGGAGCCGACGGCAGAGTCACGCGCGTGAGCAGTCGTGCCGTCGGCGTGCTGAACAGGGGAGTGATTTCGCGGAAGATAAAGAAAAAGATCGCTAGGATGGCGACAATGACGGCGATTCCACCGGCGCTGACAAGGTAGCGGGCGATTCGATCGACCAGTTGGCGTTGCGTGATGGAATGACCCATCCTTGACGACATTATTTGATGTTTGTGACGTGTTTTTCGACGGCTGAGGCATTGAGCGGGAAATAGCCGTCTTTGTTCACATCCGACTGGCCTTCACGACTGTAAATATATTTCAGAAACTCCCGGACGATGGGAGACAACGGCTTCCCCGGGGCCTGATTGATGTAGACATAGAGATAACGCCAGAGTGGATAGGTGCCGTTGCGCGTATTCTCCAGCGTAGGAGCGATCGGTGTACCGCCGGTTTTTTCTGCCACCGGGACCATTCTGATCCCCGAAGTGGAGTACCCGATCCCGCTATACCCCAGTCCGTTGCGGTCTTCCGTCACGCCTTGCACGACCGAGGCCGAACCGGGCTGTTCCTTCACCTGGTCCTTAAAGTCTCCGTTTTTCAATGCATGTTCCTTAAAAAAACCATAGGTGCCTGAGGCCGAATTTCGTCCGTATAAGCTGATTCGGGCTTTCTCCCATTCTCCGTTCACTCCGAGCTGGCCCCAGGTCTCGATATCCTGATTCCCGCCCCGGCGGCGGCTTTTTGAAAACGCGGCATCGACTTGTTCCATGCTCATCGAGGAGATTGGATTATCCTTATTCACAAAGAGGGCAAGGGCATCGACTGCTACCGCGTAGGCCACTGGTTCGTACCCAAACTTGGCTTCAAACTTATCGACCTCGCTGGCCTTCATCAGGCGGGACATCGGGCCCAATTGCGCCGTCCCCTCTATCAAAGCAGCAGGAGCCGTGCTGGACCCTTTGCCTTCGACTTGGATTCTGATATTTGGATATTGACGCCGGAATCCTTCCGCCCAGAGCGTCATGAGATTGTTGAGCGTATCGGAACCGATGCTGTTGATCGTGCCCGAGACGCCACTGACCTTCACATAAGGACGTATGGCCACATCGATGCCGGACGCTTCTCCGGCTATCGCAGGGGAAGTAAGTGCGATGTA
>DAISKX010000114.1:0-8757 GCA_036820725.1 Nitrospiraceae bacterium | reverse complement strand
CATCATCGAGCAAGAACCGACGGTGTACGACCATTACCTTAAACTTGCCTTGTTCTTTGACCAACAGCGTGCCTATGAACGGGCGGAATCCGTCCTGCGCGACGCCTTGCGCCATGCTTCCGAGAGCGAAGAGCGTCATCTGGCGCTGGCCGACTACCTGGCCGGACGGCGAGGATTCCAGGCCGCAGAGCTTGTGCTGCAGGAGGCTGAGCGCCTGTTACCCCATGCGGTGAATATTCAATTTACGTTGGGCAGGCTCTACGAAATGAATCATCGATTGGACTGGGCACGAGCAACCTATATGGCCGTTTCCGATCGGAATCGGAGCAAGCCGGCGGGAACCAATGCCACGGTGAAATTAGCCGCATTGGATTGGATCGAGGGAAAACGAGAAGAGGCGATTCGCGAGTTACAGGAGGCGTTGCACGACAACCCCCGTTCGGCTGAAGCGCTGATGTTGCACGGCCGTATCGCGCTTCAAAAGGGAGACGGACGCGGCGCCATCCAGGATTTTCGCACCGTTCTCAAGGATCAACCGGAGCAGGCCGAGGCCTATGCCCTCTTAGGACAGTCGCATTTGATTACCGAAGAAGCGGCGTTGGCCAAAGAAAACTTTGAGAAGGCGGTCACACTCAGTCCGAATCTCTACCAGGCTCACCTGGCCCTCGCCATCCTGGATGCATCTGCGGGTCGCACCAAGGATGCGCGAGGCCGGCTCGAAGAGGTTTTGAAACAGACTCCTTCTGACGTGAACACACTGGGTTTACTGCTCAACCTTCAAACGGCTGACCGCGACTGGAGCGGATCTGAACAGACGATCGCGCGAATGCAACAAACCGGTCTCAACCAGTTTGCGAGCGACATCGCTCAAGGAAATCTTCATCAGGCGCGGTTGCAGTGGGAACAGGCCATCACGGCCTTTGAGCGAGCGGCGGAGGCGCTTCCCGAGGCACCGGAACCGCTTTTTGCGTTGGTCCGAATTGAGACTCGATCCGGCAAGCTGGCTCACGCGCAGGCGCGCTTGGAGAACGTACTCGCACGGCATCCGGCGCATGGATATGCCCATGGCCTGCTCGGAGAAATCCTCATTCTCAAGGGCGATACAGAGCGCGCTCAACAGGAGCTTCAGAAGGCCACAGGTTTCAAACCCCAGTGGAGCACGCCCTGGATGAATTGGGCGACGTTGAAATTTTCTCAGAATGATCCTGGTGAAGCCACGAAGATACTTGAGCGCGGCATCCAGTCCAATCCCGAGCATGAAGAATTGCGCTTGTTGCTGGCATCGCACCTGGGCACCAACGGACAGTCCGATCGAGCGATAGCCGAATATGAGGCCATTCTGCAGAAACACCCTCATTCCTTGATGGCAGCCAACAACCTCGCCGCACTGTTGGTCGACTACAAAGCCGATACGCACAATCTCAATCGTGCTCTCGCCCTCACTCGAGACTTTGAACAACGTGCGCCAAATCCATTTTTTCTCGACACATTGGGGTGGGTCCACTTAAAACTGGGACATCAGGATGAAGCGATCCGCGTGATGCAGCGTGCGGTCGACGAAGCCCCACAACAGCCCATACTCAACTATCACCTCGGCATGGCTCATTTCAAAGCTGGTCATCGTAAGCAAGCACACACTCATCTAGAGAAGGCAGTACGGTCCAAGCAATCCTTCCCCGGTATAGAAGAAGCGCGATCCGTACTCGCTGAATCGGCAGGGTAGGAGGGAAGACGAGTGACATCATCGCAAACCTTTCGAGTACCGATCGTTTCACGCGTCATAGATCGCACCCCGATCATCCTCGTCGTCGTGATCATTCTGATTGCATGCCTGCATGCCGGATCAGCCGGCGCCCAACCGTCTCAGAGCGATCCAAGCTACCACCTTGGTCCCGAAGACATCGTCATGATCTCAGTCTGGAAGGATGAGCACTTGACTCGTGAAGTCGTGGTCCGACCGGATGGCATGATCTCCTTTCCGCTGATAGGTGATGTCCTTGCCACCAACCGTACCGTCGAAGATCTACGCTTGGAGATCACCAGGCGATTGGCCCGTTACATTCCCAATCCCCATGTGTCCGTTTCCGCTATGAAGCTGCAGAGTTACAAAATTTACGTGATGGGACGTGTGAACAAACCAGGTGAGTATTTGGTCGGTCACTATACCGATGTTCTTCAAGCACTCAGCCTGGCAGGGGGACTGACCCCCTTCGCCTCTGAAAACGATATCAAGATCATCCGGCGGGACTCCAGTGAAGAGCGGGTGTTCGGGTTTCGCTACGGAGACATTCAAAAAGGGAGAGATCTCAAACAGAATATCCTGCTCCAGCGCGGCGATGTGGTCATGGTGCCGTAAACATCGGATACGCGTTGGCATTCATTTTCCATAACAGAACTGTGTGTGTCCGATGGTTCGGAATCTTCGCCATTGCAGGAATAATGGTCATAAACGTCGGCCGTTGTTGCAGCCATGACGACATCCAGGCTGCGGAATGGGCTGCGCAACCGTCGTTGGGGATCAAAGGTGTCTACAACAGCAATTTGCTTCTTTCTCCTGTCGTACCGGCTTCGGTGTACGGGCATTGGGTAAGTCCAGGCCTCACTTTCTCAGGGTCGACGGAACTTCTTGAAATCAGCGGGAAAGCAGCCGCGGACTTCGTCCGGTATTACGGCGACCAAGAGGTCGGGATTACCAATCTATATTTCCCTCTCACGGTCCGATACAAGGGCGAACGAGACAATCTGACATTGAACGGTGGTTTGATCCGAGACAACACGCTGATGGGAGAACTCTTACAGACCGGTGCAGTATTGACGTTTACACAACGCGACCTGTGGAATGTGAATCCCTCATGGACCCACGCGCTCACAGAAAAGCTCAGCACGCAAGTCACCTATCAGTTCAACGATGTGACCTATGAAAACGGACGTCGTTTGGGCTTATTCGACTACGACTTTCATACCGCCACCGTCGGAGGTTCCTACCTCGTGACGGAAAAAGACCAACTCCAAATGTCGGCGGTTTACACCACCTTCAGCGTGCCTGATGCGCTCCTCACCGCGTCAATCTACGGAGCGCAGCTCAGCGCGACGCATATGTTTACGGACACATTCAGTGCGACCGCCTCAGGAGGACCACGATGGATCACATCGGACATCGACATTCCACAAGGCACAGTCAGTGACCAAGCCACGGTGTGGGTCGCTAACGGAAGTCTCGAGCGTAAATTCGAAACCTATAGAATCATAGTGGATGGTGGCCGCGATATTTTTCCCAGCGGTTTTGGCCTGCTTCTCCGTACCGATCGCATTGGAGCCAGTGTTACAAGAGAGTTGACCGAGACCGTCACGGCTTCCCTCGGCGGACGGGTCTATTTCGTGGAAGGCGTGGCAACACAAGCAGCGCCAAGCACCTTTGCGTCATCTCGCTTCCTCACGGTCAACCCTCAGCTTACATGGAAGGTCAATGATTGGTGGAATGTGAACCTGTCCTATATCTATTCTCGACGCGACGTAGATAGCAGTTCCCTCAGCGCCGACTCCAATGCCGTCGCGTTGACGCTGGCATATTTCCCTCCGAAGTTGTCCATGTCCCGATAGTCTATGGAGCAAGCATCCCATGCAAACCGCACCGAAAGACATTAAGGACTTCCTCGAAATCGCCCGACGACGCAAAGGTCCCGTGCTCGGAACGGCATTGATTTTGTTATTCATGGGAACCACCGTCGCCTTTTTGCTTCCGGCGATTTATCGCTCCACCGCGACCATTCTGATCGAGGAACAGGAGATTCCATCCGATCTCGTCCGTTCGGCGATTACCACTTACGCCGATCAACGAATTGAAACCATCAAGCAACAGGTCATGAGCCGCGCCACTTTGTGGAAGATCGTTGAACAGTATGATCTCTACAAGGGGATGCGCAAAAACAGTCCGACGGAAGACGTCCTCGGACGGTTTGTCAAAGACATACAGATCGACGTGATCAATGCAAAGGTCGTGGATAAACGGACTCAGAATCCAACCCAGGCTACGATTGCCTTCACCCTGTCCTATGACGGAGAGAGTCCCGAGATATCTCAGAGGGTGGCGAACGAACTGACAACCTTGTTCTTGGCCGAAAATCTGAGGACTCGAGAACGCCGCGCACAAGAGACCACGGCATTTCTCAAAGAAGAGGCCACGAATCTCGGAAAACGCCTCGAGGAACTGGAAACCAAGATCTCCGCATTGAAACGAAAAGCTGACGGTGCATTACCCGAACTGACGCCGCTCAACATGCAACTCATGAACGGCGTCGAGCGGGAATTGTCAGATTTGGACCGCGAGATCAGGAGTCTGGAAGAACGGAAATCCTATCTCGAAGGGGAGCTTGCCACGATTAAGCCGAACACGCCCATTATTTCGGCGACCGGGGAACGCATTCTTGATTCTTCGGAACGTTTGAAAGCGTTGCGCGCAGAGTATGCCGATCAGGCGGCCTACCTCTCCAATGAACATCCCGACATCATCAAGATGAAGCAGGAAATTGATGCGCTGCAACGTGAAACCGGAAGCCAGACGACCCGCGACGAGGTTGCCAAGCGTCTCGCGGGTGAACGGGGGAACCTCGCGAGCCTGCTTGACCGTTATGGAAAGGACCATCCGGACGTCGCCAGAGCACGACGCGTCATCGCTTCCCTGGAGAGTGAGCTGAGGCGGTCGGCCGGCCGGAAATCGAGTGCCTTCGCCGTAAGGCCCGAGAATCCGGCCTATATCAGTATCCATGCTCAACTGCAGTCCACGACGTCGTCGCTCGAAGCGTTGAAGGCCCAACGGCTCAAGTTGAAGAAACGTGCCGACGACTATGCCCGCCGGTTGGAGCAAACACCCCAGTACGAGCCGCAATATGTGGACCTCGTCCGCGAGCGAGACAATTCGGCGCGCAAGTACGAAGAACTGCGCTCTAAACTGATGGAAGCCCAGGTCAGCGAAGGACTCGAAATTCAACGCAAGGGGGAGCGCTTCTCACTGATCAATCCTCCAGAGCTGCCGGAAAAACCAGAAAAGCCGAATCGCATGCTCATCGTCTTCTTGAGTCTGATCCTGGCGGGAGGGGGAGGGGTCGGATGCGGCGCGCTCCTCGAGAATCTGGACCGTTCGGTCCGCAGCGCGGAGTATCTGGCACGTCTCACTCAGACGTTACCCCTTGCCGTCATTCCGTACATTCCGAACAAGGAGGATCTGCGTCAACTCATCGAACGGCGACGACGGGTACGCGCTGCCGGACTTGGTGCAGCCGTGCTCTGCCTCCTCGCGACACACTTTCTATGGCTACCGCTCGACGTGATCTGGTTCGCGGCATTGAGACGATTCGGCCTCGATTAATCGGGAGATCGCTGACATGGAACAATTGCACAACGCGCTCGAGCGATTCAAAGAAGAACAACAGCATACGCGGAAACCTGCCACGATCTCAAAAATTCATCCTGCGAACGGAAGCAAACCCGTTCCCCAGGAGATCGTGTATACGCAGACACGGACCATCGATATCCCTGAGGATGCCTTGCGGGAACGTCGTGTCCTGGCCGGTTTCGAACGGGGTCCGTTTGTCGATGCGTATAAGATACTTCGCACTCAGGTCATGCATCGACTCCGGGCAAAAGGCTGGAATGTCCTGGGAATTACCAGCCCGGGGAAGTCCGAAGGCAAGACCCTCACGGCAGTCAACCTGGCGATCAGCCTGGCGATGGAAACAAACCAGACGGTGTTATTGGTAGACGCCGATCTCTGTCATCCGAGCGTGCATGGGATGTTCGGTATCGAGGACTGCGGGGGACTTGCCGACTACCTCTTGGATGATGTTCCGGTCGAGCATCTCTTGATTCATCCGGGCATCGGGCGATTCGTATTGATGCCCGCCGGCCGCCCGTTTCAGAATTCCACCGAGGTGTTGACCTCTCCCAAAATGGTCGCCCTCGTGGAAGAATTCAAACATCGCTATCCCTCCCGCATCGTCTTATTCGACTTGCCACCTTTGTTACACACTGCCGATGTCCTCGCCTTTTCTCCCTATACGGATGCGCTCTTGCTGGTTGTCGAAGAAGGCCAAACCACGGCCGAAGATGTCGAGCGGGCGCTGCAACTCGTCAAGGGGTCTACACCGGTCTTGGGCACCGTGTTGAACAAGGCCGGTCGGGGTCGCATGACACCCGGAGCGATGAAACGAATGTTGTTGACGTAACAGGCTTTCTCTCTAAAGTAGGACTTATGTACGAGTCATTCTACAAATTTCGCGTTAGGCCATTCACGCTCGTCCCCGATCCGGACTTTCTCTACAGGGGAGAGACGCATCGGCTCGCCCTGACGACGTTGGAGTACGGCATTCTGAACCAAGCAGGGTTTGTCGTGCTGAGCGGTGAGCCGGGGATGGGGAAAACCACGTTGATTCAGCAGATCCTGGCCGAGCATCGGGAGCATTTTACCACCGGCCTCATTACCAACACCCATGGGGACATGGATTCATTGCTCCCGTGGATTCTCTTGGCGTTCGGCCTCAACGACAAGACGCAAGGCAAGCTCGAGTCATTCCATGCCTTTACGCAGTTTCTTGCCAAAGAAGGGCAGGCGAACCGTCGCGTGTTGCTCATCGTCGATGAGGCACAGAATCTCGGTGTCGAACTGCTCGAAGAACTCCGACTCCTGTCCAATACGAATCAGGACAAGGCTCCGGTCCTACAGATTATTCTCTCCGGTCAGCCGGATTTGCGCGTGCTCCTCCAGCGAAAGGATCTGACGCAATTCGCGCAGCGAGTGATGGTGGATTACAGTCTCGAGCCCTTTAATGAAGCGGACACGCTCGGGTATATTTCGCATCGCATCCACGTCGCCGGTCGAGAGGATCCGCTGTTTACGTATCAAGGGGGAACCATGGTCCATCGGCTATCCGGTGGCATCCCCCGATTGATCAACCAACTGTGCGACACGGCCCTCACCTATGGTTTCGCGGAGCAGGTCCGGCACATTTCCACCAAACTGATCAGTCAGGCTGCAAAGGATCGCGGTAAAGGCGGCATTCTTCCGCTCAGCGACAAAGAGTCGTCCTTCACCGTCACCAAAGAACAGGACGAAGCGGAGCAGTTGCAACTATCCGCCTTCGCGGCACGCTCGGACCCTGCCGCACTCTCGACACCGTCGAATTCTCCGGTTGCGCAACCACAGGAATCGACTCCGCCAACTACTTCGGAATCAGCCGAATGGTACGAACGGGGCCTCGCCCTGAAAAAGGTTGGGCTGTACAAGGAAGCGCTTCAACAGTTTTCCCTCTCGTCTCAGGATGCTGCCTTTACCTTCAAGGCCATGGCGCAAGTCGGAATGTGTCTCAAAGCGGCCGGCCGACCAACGGAAGCTGTCAATGCATTTCGGAAGGCTCTCCAAACTCAAGGCATGACGCCCCCCGATGCGATTCAGGTTCGATATTTGCTCGCCAGGACGCTGGAATCGTTGGGACGTACGCAGGAAACGCTGGAGGCCTACCGGTGGATACGTCGCGAGGACCCCGGGTTCAAGGATGTCGCCGAACGGATCGAGCGGTTGAGCAACCGGAAAACCCAGGCTGTGAAGACACCGACGGCAACCGAAAATGGCGGCACGTGGCTGAAACAACTCCATCGGATCATCGGCACATCGCGATAGACCCGCGCCATACGTATCGTGTCCCCGCATGGGTAGGGTGCGATCCGCTCGGCAGACAGTCGCGTAGTCGAATATGTTACGAGATCTTCTGTTTGAATAAAGAAAAGGTGTCGACATGAGCCATGAGATCGTACAGATCATCGAAGATGACCCCGCTCAAGCGCGGTTACTGGACCAGATCTTGCGCCAAGCCTCATTTCGAACCAATGTCGCTTACGACGGGCCGAGTGGCATGCAAGACGTGTGGCGAATCAAGCCCTCTGTCATCATGCTGGACGACAACCTGCCCGGCATGTCGGGACAGGAAGTCTGTCAGCGGATTCGACGGGACCCCGCGACTCGGCACATCCCCGTAATTTTGCTCTCCGGATTTTTATCCGAGCAGCGCCGTATTTCCGGTCTGGAAGGAGGCGCCGATGACTACATTTCCAAACCGTATGGCGGTGGCGAATTGGTCGCACGCGTGAAGGCGGTATTGCGGCGCTATCAACAAGGTGGAGCGGAACAGGATCAGGAGTCGGACGAAGAACTCGTTCTGGAAGGCAATCTGTTCGTCGCACAATATCGGGGCAAGCAATTGACGTTGACCCCGCGGGAATGGAAACTTCTTCGCCGGCTGACTACGTCGTCCGGAAAAGTTGTCCCGCGTGAAGAACTTTCGACGTTGCTCTGGGGCGATGACGGGTTGTTGCATGAATACGAACTCGATCGCTGCGTG
Source organism: Nitrospiraceae bacterium (assembly GCA_036820725.1). GTDB lineage: Bacteria > Nitrospirota > Nitrospiria > Nitrospirales > Nitrospiraceae > DASSBQ01. The sequence continues at coordinate 367 of DAISKX010000114.1, read as the reverse complement.
GAACAACTCAATCGCAAGCTCAAGGATGAGGGGTCGCCCGAAGAAGTCCGTCCGGTGCCGGGAGGAGGTCTGCGCATCGTCAGTCCGGCTCCTTCGTTGACGCAACCATGATGAGTCAGATTCTGCTTTTTCTCTCTCGCCTCTCTCTCGATCAAAATTAAAATCTCCGTCATATGTAGCCAGTACGTAGCCGCGATGGACCAGCCGTCGCCTCTCGTATCACGCCGCATGCACCGGTCCCAGCCCGCATTATTCATGAGGGTTCGTGACGAAACCGCCGGGACGCCAGGCGCGACTGGCGCGCGGAGGCGAGAAGAAGGGAGGCATCCTTGAACAGGATGTCGACCGACTGAGCGGCGAGCCCGCC
>DAISKX010000113.1:0-8783 GCA_036820725.1 Nitrospiraceae bacterium | reverse complement strand
TCGCGGCCGGGGGGGCGCCGGATTTCCAACCGGCACCAAGTGGGACAAGGTGCTGCATCATCGGGTCAAAGAACGGTATTTTGTCTGTAACGCAGGAGAGCATGAGCCTGGAACGTTTAAAGATCGGCATCTGCTGAAACTCATTCCGCATCAATTGATCGAGGGCTGTCTCATTGCCTCTTTTACCGTAGGAGCTAAAGCATCGTTCATATACGTCAATCACGAGTACACGGAAGAAGAAGCCAATCTCAGAAAAGCCATTGCTCAGGCCAGGGAGCGTGGGTTGCTCGGCAAGAATATTCTTGGAACCGGCAGGGATCTCGATATCGAGGTGTTCTCGGGACACGGGAGTTATGTGGCGGGAGAAGAGACCGCCATGTTGGAGTCCATGCAGGGACGGCCGGCTATGCCACGGCAAAAGCCGCCCTTTTATCCGACGGACTTCGGATTGTATGGCAAGCCGACCCTGGTCAATAACGTGGAAACGTTATGCAATATCCCCCGTATTCTTAAAAATGGAGCGACCTGGTTCGGAGAGGTCGGCACTGAAAAGTGTCCGGGAACCATGCTGTTTTCACTCAGCGGCGCCGTCAATCGGCCCGGTGTGTACGAGATGCCGATGGGCATTACCATTCGAGATCTGGTCGAGAAATGCGGAGGCGGGGTACCCAACGGGCGCGGCATCAAGGCGGTATTTCCAGGAGGACCGGCCTTCTCAATGGTCACGGCGGATCAATTGGACTTGCCGATGGATTTCGACTCGCTCAAAAAGGCGGGGACTGGTCTGGGGTCCGCCGGCGTCATCGTTGTCGATGATGCGACCTGCATGGTGGCTCAAACGCTCAAGTTCTCCAGTTTCTTTAAAGCAGAGAGTTGCGGGCAATGCCCGCCGTGCCGGATGGGAACCATCAACCTAGCGATGCTGGTCGATAAGATCGAACGGGGAGAGGGCATGCAAAAGGATCTGGACACGTTGTTACAGGTGTGTGGATTCGTCAAAGGAACCGGGTATTGTACCCTTGTGACCGGAGCCGCCGTGCTGGTGCAAAGCAGTCTTCGATTGTTCCGGCACGAATTTGAGGAACATATTCGTCTGCAACGATGTCCGTACAACCCGGTGCCGGCTGTCGCAGGCGCTACTGCGTAAGGTGAACAGGATGCCGCGCGTCACGTTTTTGCATTCTCAAGGCAAGAGTGGAGAAGTCGAAGCCAATCTGACCCTGCTGGAGGCATCGAAGGTCTTGGGGTTTCCCTTGAATCATGACTGCGGGGGCAATGCGTCGTGCACGACCTGTCGGGTGGAAGTTCAATTGGGTGAGGAAAATCTTTCAGAAATCGATTTTGAGGAGCAGGACCTGCTCGACCGCGAGGCCCTATCCGAATCCTGGCATCGTCTTGGGTGTCAGGCCCACGTGCTCGGTGATATCATTGTTCGGGTGCCGGAGGCCAAATGGGCGGCCCCCACGACGGCCGGTACCACGTCCGATTCGGTAAATAATGGCACTGGTCTTTCTTAAGATGGCATCGGGGTGGTACACTAACTCGAATTGTATCGATCGTGCCGATACATATAGCCTAATGGAGGGAGAATATTTATGGTAACGATTACAGCGATAGCCGAGCAGAAGATACGAGAGTTGATGACGGAAGAGAAAGATGTTGTGGGCCTCCGGATTTATGTCCGTGGCGGCGGGTGTCATGGATATCAGTACGGAATGGCGTTTGAATCGAAAATGGCGGACGATGACACCATCATCGAAAAGGGCGACGTCAAGGTGATCATGGATTCTCAGAGTGCGCCGTTGCTTCAAGGCGCGGAAGTGGATTACGTAGATAGCCTTCAAGGGTCCGGATTTTCCATCAAGAATCCACAAGCCAAGACGACATGCGGCTGCGGCAGCTCATTTAGCGCCTAAAGGGCGGCAACGCCCAGCGTCAGGCCAGGGCTCTCGTATTCGGATGTAAAATAGAAAGCCGGGATCGCTTTTCAATAAGGGGTCCCGGCTCGTTTATTCTACGGGATGAAGGAAATCAGCCATGGCGTCGGCCAACGTGACACGCCGGTATCGCTTTTGCGCGGCCCATCGACTGCATTCTGACTTTCTGACGCCGGAAGAGAACCGCACGGTATTCGGCAAGTGCAACAATCCGAACGGGCATGGTCATAATTATGTGGTGTTCGTCACGGTGAGTAGTGGGAACGATCGACAACAGTATGGCATAACGGACATTCAGAGTCTGGATGAAGCTGTGACCGACACGATCATCAAACGGTTCGATCATCGGGATCTGAATCAGGATCCGCTGTTTACCGATCAGACGACAACGGGGGAGAATCTCGTGGTTGTCATTTGGAATCTCTTGCAACGACGCTTGTCAAACGCACGACTGGAAAAAGTGGGGGTCATTGAGACCCGGGATAACTACTTCCAATATGCCGGATCTGTTCAGCCGGGACAGTCCTCGGGTGAGGTGAATCGTGGCTAAGGAAACGAGTCGGTCCGGACTCGCACGGAGTCGGTCCGTCGCGGGCAATGGTCGGCCTGACGATATCGATGGTCTTTCCTCGCTGGTCAGCCAACTCCTTATCGATCTCGGAGAAGACCCTGATCGGAACGGACTGCTGAAAACGCCGGAACGTGTCGCAAAAGCGCTGCGGTTCATGACGCGAGGCTATGAGCAGGATATTGATCAATTGCTCAACGGCGCGCTGTTTCCTATCGAATACGATGAAATGGTGATCGTCAAGGATATCGATTTCTTCAGCATGTGCGAGCACCATCTGCTGCCTTTTTTCGGTAAATGTCATGTTGGTTATCTACCGAACAAGAAAGTGGTGGGCCTGAGCAAGATTCCCCGTGTCGTCGATGCGTTCAGCCGCCGGTTGCAAGTACAGGAGCGTTTGACCACCCAAATTGCGGAAACGTTAAAAAAGAAACTGAATGCGCATGGGGTCGCGGTCGTGATGGAGGCGCGGCACCTCTGCATGATGATGCGGGGGGTTGAAAAGCAGAATACGATCGCCGTCAGCAGTTCGATGTTAGGGGTATTCCGAACGCAACAACAAACCCGCGAAGAGTTTTTGAAACTCATTGGCTGAAGCGTCGTTCGAATCATCAACGACTCTCCCAGCCGCTACCTTTCTAGGGTAGTTCCTCGGCGAATTTTGCGATTTCCTTATTGAACAGATCGGGTTGTTCCAGGTTGCTGATGTGTCCTGCACCGGGAATGACGGAAAGCCTCGCTCCGGGGATTTCCTGTGCCATTAACCTGGCTTCTGATGGAGGAGTGGTACCGTCTTCTTCGCCGACGAGGACCAGCGTCGGACACTTGATCCATGGAAGCAAAGACATCGACTCAAGCCGTTCCGCCATGGCCATGGAATCGACGACGATCCCGCTCACTTCGCATGCCTCGATCATGTGCCTGACTTGCCTTACTATCCCGGGCCGTTCCGCAATCGATGTGGCACCGAGGAGTTTGGGAAGCATGATCTCCGCTACCGCTCCAGCTCCTTTCCGATAGGCTGTTTGCGCGAGATTGAATCGGCCAGTACGGGCTTCGGCGCTATCGGCTGCGGCTCGGGTGTCAGCCAACACCAACCCCTGCACGCGACGGGCGTATTTTTTGTAAAATGCAAAGTTCACATACCCGCCCATGGAGAGACCGATCAGGACAGCTCGTGAGATCGCGAGATGATCAAGCAGGCTATTGATATCGTCAGCGTACTGCTCCAGCGAGTAATGCCAGAGGGGCGCATCGGACTCACCATGACCGCGAAGGTCGACCGTGACTATGCGGAACCGTCGTGACAGGTGCGCTTCCTGCGGCGCCCACATCGTTCGATTCAAAGGGAACGCATGAAGGAATACCAGGGAAGTCCCTTCACCCTTGTCGTTATAGGCTATGTGGGTTCCATTGATGTTCGCCAGCATCGCTGTCCTCCTTTCAACTGCGAGTAGGTACCACTGGTTTCTAATCACCGTCAAGCGCTTCGCGCTCGCTGCATTATAGGAAGCCGGATTTGCGACCTTCCCGTCCGGCGTATAGAATGAAGCCTTTGCAACCAAGTGATCATGCCGCGCCGTCACACGCCGCCACCGGATTTGTTTACGCGCCCCGTTGGACAAGCTCCGCCCGCCCCCTTGGCTGAACGGATGCGTCCGACCATGTTCGAAGACTTTGTCGGACAAACCGAGATTGTCGGAGCGGACCGTCCTCTCCGCAAGGCAATTGAGTCGGACCAACTGTCGTCCGTCATTTTTTGGGGTCCGCCCGGCTGCGGTAAGACCACGCTTGCCCACCTCATCGCACACCATACAAAATCCCAGTTCGTCTCCTTTTCCGCGGTTACGGGCGGGATTCCTGAGCTCCGCGAGATTATCAAATTGGCCGAGCACCGTCTGGCGATGGGACAGCGCACTATCCTGTTTGTGGATGAAATTCATCGTTTCAATAAGGCTCAACAGGATGCCTTCTTGCCGCATGTCGAACGCGGGACTGTCATCCTTGTCGGTGCAACGACCGAGAACCCTTCATTTGAAGTCATCTCCCCGCTGTTATCCCGTTCCCTCGTAGTCGTCCTCCAACCCCTCTCTCAAGAGGCGCTCCGGCGGATTCTGGATCGAACCCTTGCCGACGACGAACGGGGGCTCGGCAAGCTGAAAGTTCGGGTCACGGCCGGCGCACGGGAGCGACTGGTAGGATTCGGGAATGGCGATGCACGTGCCCTACTCACAGCTCTGGAGTTTGTTGCCAACCAGGTATCGGCGGGGAATGAAGGGACCCGGCTGGTCGATGAAGCTGCTCTGGACGCCGCACTCTTAAAGAAGTCGCTGCGATACGATAAGGCGGGAGACGAACATTACGATCTGATTTCCGCGTTCATTAAAAGCATGCGTGATTCCGATCCGGACGGGGCCCTGTACTGGTTGGCGAGGATGTTGGAGGGAGGAGAAAACCCGAGATTTATCGCGCGCCGTATGGTCATTTTCGCATCCGAGGACATCGGAAATGCCGAACCGCTCGCACTGCTCGTTGCCAATGCCGTAGCGCAAGCCGTAGAGTTTGTCGGCTTGCCTGAGGCCCAGATCAATCTCGCTCAGGGCACGACGTATCTCGCCTCGCGTCCCAAGGACAACGCCTCTTATATCGGGCTCTTGGAGGCGTTACAGGACGCGAAGGAGTTCGGCAATCTCGGGGTTCCCCTCCACCTGAGGAATGCCGTGACGTCTCTCATGCGTGACCTGGGGTATGGGAAGGGTTACCGGTATGTGCACGACGAGCCCGCAGCAAAGCTGAGTCAAACACATCTGCCGGAATCGTTACAGGGGAAGCGGTACTTTCGCCCTAAAAACCCCTGAAATTATCTGTAGAAAGGGTATGGACAAAGTTTTGTAAACGGTTATACTTAGTACGAGGAGTGCCAGATGGGGAAGCCTGGTTCGGTAGAAAATCCCAGCGACAGACGGAAGTATGTCCGGGCGACCCTGGTCGGTTCAGCGTTGGTGTCTCCCAAGAGCGGGAGCAAGGCTTTTACCGCCGTCCTCGACAATGTGAACCGAATCGGTGCCGGACTCCACGCCAAAGAGAAGCCTCCCGCGAATGAAAAAGTTACCGTGTCGCTGGCGTTTCTCGATCCAGACCGGGTCGAGCAGCAGGAAAAGCTTTCGGGTACTGTCGCGTGGGCGAAGCCCTGGGAAAAGGGCTACCTGATCGGTGTGGTTTGGGACGAATTGGTGACGAAAGAAAAAAATCGCTGGTTGTACTACTACCTCGAAGAGACCCTCCGGTCCACCGTTTAATTCCGCACCGTCAGTTTCTGTCTGATCTCCTCCAATTCTCCTGACAATGATTCCCAGCGAGCCGTCATTCGCTCGAGTTCTTTCTTCCATTGGTCCTGTTCTCTCTGCAGCTCATGCCAACGGGCGAAATCCTGATAGAGCTCCGGATCGGCCAATTCCTGGTCCCGGGATTTAATTCGCGTCTCGAGACTTGCGATATCACTTTCCGAACGGGTGACCTGTTTTTCAAGGCGAGCCTGGCTCTTTGTCAGCTCCCGTCGATTTCCCTCCGTGGCCTTCGGTTCAGTTTGCGAGAGCATGGCCTTGGTCGGAGCAGCGGATTTACCGGCCGACTTGGGAGACAACTCTTCACTGGTTTCCTTGATCGATTCAAACTCTTGAGCTTTCTTCCACAGAAAGTATTCGTAATCGCCGAAATAGTTGCGTGCATTTCCCTCGTCGATTTCCACCACGCGCGTCGCAATGCGCGTCAAGAATGTGGGATCGTGAGAAATGAACAGGATTGTACCGGGAAAATCCGTGAGAGCGTCGGTCAGCATATCGACCGACGCAGGATCAAGATGGTTCGTCGGCTCGTCGAGCAGCAGGGTATTGGCCGGTTCGACGAGCATCCGCGCCAGGGCGACGCGATTTCGCTCGCCCCCGCTCAAGGCTTTGATCGGTTTCTTTTGATCCTGTCCCGAGAACAGAAACGCCCCGGCAATGCCGCGGAGAAAGTTCATCTCGGCCCGCATGGACACTTCGGCCAGCGATTCGAGGATCGAATGTTCGGGGTTGAGCGATTCCGCCTGGTGTTGTGCAAAATAATGGAGCGTGACGCCGTGACCGACCGTGCGATTTCCCTTCTCGAACGGTAACACTCCGGCAAGCATCTTGAGCAACGTGGATTTGCCGGCCCCGTTCTCGCCGACCAGAGCGATCCGTTGGCCTCGCTCGACTGAAAAATCGAGCGACCGATAGATGACCTTTTCGCCATAGCTCTTCGCCGCGTCCTGCAACTCCAGGACCTGGCGCCCGCTGGTAGAAGGGAGGGGAAATTTGAACCGCACGCGTTTGGTGTCGCGCTGCCGCTCGATCAGTTTGACTTTCTCCAGTTGCTTGATGCGGGATTGAACCTGGCTGGCTTTGTTGGCTTGGTAACGGAAGCGGTCGATGAATTTCTGGACTCGCGCGACCTCTTTCGATTGGCGGTTGGCGGCGGCGTCCACTTGCGCATCACGAGCGGCCCGCAACTCCTGAAACTTTGTGTAATTGCCGCGGAATTCCTGAATCGTCCGGTCGCGAATCTCCCAGATATGAGTGGCAATCCGGTCGAGAAAACGGGTGTCGTGGCTGATCACGAGCAGGGTCAACCGGGAGTTCAGGAGAAAGGCTTCGAACCAGGCCTGCGTGGGTTTGTCGAGATGGTTGGTCGGCTCGTCGAGCATGAGTACATCCGGTTCGGTCAGCAACAAGTGCGCAAGTGCGACTCGCATCCGATAGCCGCCGGACAGATTCTCGATGGGTCGGGCGAAATCTCCTTCAGTGAAACCGAGCCCCATCAGAATGCGTTCCGCCTCGTGTTCGGGGTATTGGTCGCGATGGGCGGCATCCAGAACCGTCTTGCCGGTAATCGTTTCCAGTTCTTGCGGCAGGTATCCGATGCGGAGTCGAGGGCGTTTGCGGATCGATCCTTCGTCCGGCGAATCGTCGCCAAGAATCATCCGGAACAAGGTCGTCTTCCCGACGCCATTCGGGCCGACCAATCCCACACGAGTTCCAGGTCGAAGGTGTGCGGACGTTCCTTCTAGAAGAACCTTCGTGGCGAATTGTTTAGTGACCGATTCGATCTGTAGCATGAAACAGCAGCCTGAGGCTGGTCGCGCTAGGCGAGAGAATTACTCGTGGTGGCTTGAGTTATGAACACAACAATCCGGCGTATTCGCCGGGACACTGTCGAAACTGCAAGAGAGTGTACGGCCTTGTGAAATAAGGTTTGGTGGAGCTGGCCGGGATTGAACCGGCGACCTCGTGAATGCCATTCACGCGCGCTCCCAACTGCGCCACAGCCCCACAGGATTGAAGTTTTGAGTTCTGAATGTTGAGTTTTGAGTTAAAGAGCCAGGGATGCAGACGCAGACTCTAACCCCAGGCAACGTACGCACGCATGCTATCATGCGATCTTTTGAGCAGTCAAGGAAAGGGAAGAGAGCCGGCACCTTTGCTCGCAGGCGCGCACGATCGGAATGTGCGCGCCTGCGGGAAAAGTGCGTCTAGGCGCGCTCGAGGCGGGCGGGTGAGAACAATGCGCGCAGTAAGGACCCATGGTGCCGCCTAAAGGGAGAGGAGCGTGAGCGGTCAGCGGCTCACGAACGTGCTTCCATGCCAACAGGTGGCGGGGCATCTTTCGATGTGGTGCGATCGAAAAGACCGGCATGGGACGTCAGTAGTTTGATCATGGACCAGGTAAAACCGATGCTTGACAAACCTACAAGCTGATCCTACCATGATGCGCCCGCAGCTCTGGTCTTTAAAAGGACCAGAGCTATTTTTTTCAACGGTAGGTGTCGGACGCAACATGGGAAATCTTGTCATCATCGGAACGCAGTGGGGGGACGAAGGCAAAGGAAAGATCGTCGATATTCTTGCCCGTGATGCCGATATCGTCGTCCGGTATCAAGGCGGTTCCAACGCCGGACATACGGTCATCAATTCACGGGATATGTTTATCTTCCATCTCATACCGTCCGGCATTCTCTATCGCGGGACCTTGTGCATCATCGGGAACGGAGTGGTGGTGGACCCCGGGTCCCTCATTGAAGAAATGGACCATCTGCACGGCAAGGGTGTCAACATCGGCAAGAATTTTGCCGTCAGCGACCGGGCGCATCTTATTTTGCCGTATCACAAGGCGATCGATAAAGCTGCGGAACAATCCAAGGGAGTGCGCCGCATCGGGACGACCGGTCGTGGCATCGGCCCGTCTTACGGGGACAAGAT
>DAISKX010000112.1:0-8784 GCA_036820725.1 Nitrospiraceae bacterium | reverse complement strand
CGCTCGCATGGCGTCCGGCGGACGGCTCCTTCTCTATCACGAGCACAGTAGCTCGATGGCGGCGGCGCAATTCACGGGCAATCGCCACCCCGATCACCCCGGCTCCGACAATCAACACATCACAGGTATCTTGATTCATGTTTGTGCTCACATCTCGCAAGTATGGGCGCAGTCGCGATCAGATCACAGGGGCTCGGGACTGTCAAGAATTCAGACCTTTCGCAGGGATTCGGCATCGGATAGTAAGCGGCAGCGAATGCAGTACCATCACGAATTGACCACGCGTCGATACACGTCGATGGTTTCTTTCGCCGTGCGCTCCCACGGAAAATTCAATGCGCGCGCACGCCCCCGTTCTTTCATATCGGCGCGCACGAGAGGAGATTCCAACACATGCACCAATTGAGCCGACATGTGTTCAACATTCTGTGGATCGACCAGAACGGCGGCATCGCCGGCTACTTCGGGAAGCGACGACGTGTCGGAACAAATCACGGGGCATCCACAGGCCATGGCTTCGAGTACCGGCAAGCCAAACCCCTCATAAAGGGATGGGAACACGAAGACAGTCGCACCCTGATAGAGGCCTATCAACGCATCGTCCGGAACGATCCCTGCCAATCTGGTCTGCGACGCGATCCCCTCTTGCTCGATCGCTGCACACACGTCCTTTCGTTTGGACACGTCTCCGACCAGGACCAAATCATAGATTCGCCGGAGACGCTCCGGCACGGCGGCAAATGCTCGGACCAGGGTTACGACATTCTTGGTCGGGTCCGACCCGGCCACGGACATCACATAGGGCCTTCCTACCCTTGCCTGTGTCGGCGAAACAGGATGAAAGCGGGAGCTGTCGATCCCGGGCGGGACTGTGGTAATGCGGTCCGGTCGCAAATCGAGTTGCTGGATAAGGTCTCGCTGCGAGGAGTCCGAAACCGTGATGACGTGATCGATCTTGGCCCATCGATCTCCGACCAGCAATTGCTCGATCCTGGCGTTCAGATTTACCTTCGATCGAAGGTCCGGAAACAACAGGGGCTTCGCATCATGAATAGTCGCCACAAATTTCCCGCGTTTCCAGGCCGCACACGAATCATAGGGAAAATGCAGGAGATCGTAGGGTCCGGCACGGAGATGCGCCATCTGCTCCCAGAACCGCCGTCTGAACAAGGGAAAGCGAATCAGCTTGTATCGTATGTTCGATCGATCCGGGAATTGATGCTCCGTATCGGGCATCAGGATTTCATAATCATTCACGGAATCAACGCGGCCGATCGCCTCAATCAATTCTCTGGCATAGCGACCGAGACCGACGGTGGGATTTTTGAGATGCCAGGCGGCGATGACGATTCTCACAGACAAGCCATAGCCGCCGTCCCGGACCGATACGCGCAGATGGACCCCAAAAATACGCATGGCAACCAACCAGTCTCGCATTCGATCCGCCGCCTGTTCATGGGGCGATCTTCTCGACGAGGGTATGACCGAATCGCCGCAACTCGCCTCGTTTGATCCACTTCTCTCTCACATCGGTCCACCGTCGCTCAAACCAGTTCCCCCGAATCGTTCTCCCCCACTTCTTGTGGAAATGGGTCATGTTCTGATTCCAATACTGATCTGATTCCGATTGTTTGACGGCCTTCTGGGTCACCATTGAAAAATGGTGGATGAGCACGGATCCCGTCATCGCCACCGCAAAACCGGCCGCTTCAGTTCGCCAACGGAAATCCGTGTCTTCACAACCGCCGTATGAAAACCCTTCATCAAAGAGCCCGATACGATCGAACACGGTCCGGTCGATCACCATACATGGCGCATACAGATCACGCCGGACGGCTGTGCGACACACCCGTGTGAATGTGGCGGCGTACGCATCGAGATCGTAACTCAGCGGTCCCTCCCGCGCGGACGGACACACGATTCCATACGACCCGCTCTCCATGAAGCTAATAAGGTGTTCGATCCATCCCGGCGTCACCACAATGTCGTTGTTGAGGATACCGATCACCTCTCCATGACTGGCACGAACGCCCTGATTCCAGGCCCTGGCACATCCGAGATTCGTGTCATTGGCAATGACGGTCGCATGCACCGTCTTCAACAGTTCTGTGGTTCCGTCGACGCTACCGTTGTCGACGAGGATCAATTCATAGGGCATCTTGGTGCATCGGGCGATCGAGTCGATGCACCGTTTGGTGTAGTCGACCTGATTATAGAGCGCGATGACCAGGCTCACCGATTTCACACGGTCCTCACAGAAATCTTCGGCACGTGTCCAATAAATACGCCGCGCGTCGCTCCGAGGTATGAAATGCGGTTAGATGCTCGAAGGCAGCATCGACCATTCGTCCTCTGGCGGCGGCGTCGTCTCGCATGTGCCGGACCAATGCGGGAAGGTCACGCAGGTCCGGTCGACAAAACATGGCATGCACCCCATGCTCAAAGTTGTTCGGAATCAGGATGTCCGGCGGCTCGGAAATCAGCAATGTCTTGGACGCCACGATTTCCCAGTATCGAAGGGTATCGAACCCTCCGCCGCGAATCGAGAGCGCCATTTTCGACCGATGCAGGAGCGCCTGATACTCGTCGGCACCAAGCCGGCATCCGCGTTCCGACACCGGCACCGGGGGATCCCCGCGCAACTTGGCCATGACGACATCGAACCAGGAATCCCCTAACTTCGATCGTCGATCCACCGAATCGACATAGACGCCGCCTTCGAAACGAATATCCGCCGTATGCCGCAGAAGACTGACTGCGCGCACTCGTTTGCGGTGCGACGCGCGGCCTGCAAACGAGATGTCAATGTCCTGAGGCTTTGTTACCGGGGAGTGGACGGGAACTTCCGTCACCGAAAACGGCAAGGGATGAACACGGCGGTATTGATCCGGAACACGTTGACCGACTGTCCACCTGGACCGGAGTCCGGAACGCCCTGCTTTGACCTCAGGCTTTAATTCACGCTTGAAATACAACCCTGCCCCGACCGAGCGATAGACATCGGCACGGATACGGCTGTCATCTTCGCCATCGAGCAGCACCGTCGGTGGAAACGCGCTATGCTTGGCAAACAGGCGAAACGCTTCCAACGCTCCGTGCCGAGGCGATGATACGAGCAACAGATCTACGCGATGGTCCCGAATCTCACCGACAAGTTCATCAAAACTCGCATCGTGTCCTGGATTTTGCGGGAGGTAGGCCACGCGCGCTGCAGGCTCGTGATACGCAGCTTTTTGGGGAAAGTCAAAAATATTCTGCCAGCCCAGAACTTTGCAGAGACCTGTATAGATCTGGTCGGCCAGATAGTCGAGCCCCGGATCTGTCAAATACAATACCTTCATGAGATCAGGCCGGATCGAGATGCAGCTTACGTTTTGACGACACGAAGCGTGACGTACATATTATCGGCCACGTTCCACAGATAACGCCGGAAGCGCTTCTGCAAATATTCGGGACAATGGCGAAACGGTTTCCTCATGTCATACCTGATGGCCTCGATCCGAAAATTGGTGCGGACGCCATAGTCGGTCGGCTGTTCAAAATATTGGAACGTATCTTCGGTGATGTACCGCACATGCGTCGGATCTCGGAAGGCCCCGCGCGAGGTGTAATAGGGCACGGCCACATGAACCTCAGCTCCCGGCTTGCACACCCGGTAGACCTCTTCCATAAAAGCGATCAAGTCCCGCATATGCTCCATCACGTGACTGAGATGCACGAAATCCACCGAATCGTTTTTGAGCGGCAACGGTCGTTCGATATCACAGAGTGTATTCACCCCCGGTTCTAACCGGCAGTCAAACCCGAACGCATCGGGTAGTTTATTCTTTCCGCATCCCAGATCGATCATGACCGGCTTCACTTGGTTCTCCCGATGTTCCCATCCCGCGTCATTGCGTTCCGTACAGTAAACCTTAACATGAAGTTTATTTCATAACTCCTTGTAGCAATCGATTGCAGGCTTCAAATACTTCGTCCACTGAAATCATCCGCATGCAATTTTCTTCACCTCGAATGCATGTCGGATGATAGCATGCGCGACAATCCAATCCCTTGTAGAGCACCTCACTCACTCTTCCTCGCGGACCCCAGCGATAAGGATATGTCGGTCCGAACAACGCGACCACCGGCACATCGACCGCAGCCGCGATGTGCATGGCTCCTCCGTCGTTCCCGACGAAGAGCGCACAATGTCTCAGCAGGGCGGCGAATTGCAAAAGAGAAAGCCGTCCTGCAATGACTGTTGGTTTGCAGGCGGCTTGTCGCCGAACCGACTCGGCCACGTCACGTTCTTTGCCGTCGCCGCCCAAGAGGATCCGGCAATTGAAGGCTTTTGCGAGTCGATCCGCCAACTCCGCGAATCGTTCAGGCGGCCACACTTTCAGCGGATAGCGCGCACCAGGCTGAATGACGATGAGCATCCGTGATGATCCGTTTCGATCTGCACCAAGATCACGTAACGTCTGCTCGGCAACCGCATCATCATCCGACGACACATACAAGGTGGGTCGGGTTGGGCGCGGCGTCAGTCCGAGGGGTCGCAATGCCGCCAGATCATACTCTACCCGATGCCGGTCCTCAGGTAGCGGCATTGCCACATGGCTGTAGAGCAGTCCTCTCCACCGATGCTCCGCATTAAACCCAATCCGCACGGATGATCCGGTGACCACGCTTGTCCATGCGGATCGGTCGCCATCAGTCAGATCCACCACGCAGTCGAAGCGTTTACGACGGATCACGACAAGAAAGTGCAGTTGAGCGCCGATCGAGCCTTTTTCCGCAATGATCAATTCATCGATGGCCGGATGGTGAGCAAGGATGTCCTCCGTTCCGCGATTGATAAGAGCAGTCAGCTTGGCGTCGGGATAGACCTGGCGAAGTGACGTGAAGACAGGAGTGGCAAGCAGCACGTCCCCAATGTGCCGGAGCTTGATCACGAGAATATTCGTGACCTTCATACGAAGCAGCGGGGAGCACAGGCCGGCACGGCGATATGTATCCGTGGGATCGATCCGCGCATCATGAGCAAGTATCCATCATATCGAAATAGAGTCGTTCCAACTTCCTCGTGAGCGTCGCCGCATCGAACTGTTCTCTCGCCTTCTCGTAACTGCGTCGGCCAAATACCTTCCGTAATTCCGCGTTCTTGAGTAATTCAATCACAGCACCCGCATACTGCCATTGCCAGCGGCATACAAAACCCGTCACATTGTGTTCGACAAGTTCCGCCTGGGCATTCGCCTTCTTGCGTTGAGGCGTACTGAGCGTGACCACGGGGATGCCGTTGGCCATCGCCTCTGCAATGACGCATCCGAACGTCTCCCCGATCCGGGAGCCGTGGATGAAGACGTCCAGCCGCCGATAAAAGTCGCGGACATTTACTGACGGCTCCAGTAATTCAACCCGTCCATTCAGCGAAAGAGCCGCGAGCTTACCCTGAACCCGCTCCGTCGCGCCTTGAATCAGACAGCGTGTGTCGGGCACCTTTCGAAATATTTTCGGAAGACTGTTCACACATACATCGTGCCATTTCTGATCATCCGCACGGCTGCACCGTCCGATGGTGGAACGAAACGGTTTGTCGGTGACATCAAACTCCGAGAAATCAACCGGATTGTAGAGCACCTCATATCGCCGAGCCTCCCGTCGCCCATAGAGACGAAGATATGTAGTCTTCGAACTCTCTGACACAAAGCAATGGCAGTCGATATTGTCGTCTTCCCGATCGTCGAATCCATGGAATACATTCGTCTCGATCACACGCGGACGACCATGCCTTCTATCGGGTAGTGTGCCGGCCTCATACGCTCCCGCCCGATGGACATGGCAGATGTCGATGTCGTACTCGTGCACCAATTCGGTCAGATTGGAAGGCTGGATCAAGACCGGAATGCCGGCTCGTTTCAGTTCGGCCACGCGAACGCCTCCGCCCAACCGCCCGCAAACGAATACCTCAAAGCGGGACTTGTCCAGATACTGACAGAAAATTTGAAGGGTCTTCTCGGTTCCACCGAGTTCGAGTCTGTTGGTCACGTGGAGGACGCGGATCTTGGACGGCATAGGCGCTCTTATCTCATCACAAAAAACATCATCGGGTTCGCGTCGCCCCTATGAATATGAATAGGTGTGTCAAGATCCGGATTCAGTTTCCGTCGTTCCGCCAGCAGTTCGGATGTCTCTGCCGCGTTCAGAGCGGATGCAACCGACCAGTAGGACATGTTTCGTTTCTTCAGCCACTCGGCGACGACCTCTCCTTCCTCCGACAAATACGCCTGGTGAAAGACATCATGCACACTGACCACGACTCCGGGTTCACCTTTGGGAGCCGGTAGTCGGTGGTTAAGTTATCGGCTTGATTTTGCGGAGGTTTTCCCCGTCTATTACGAATCATGGACTTCAGATAATTCTGATTGTTCGACTGATTCTTGAAGAGTGTTAGCACAAATTTGGCACACGAGAACGCTATGTTGCCGCACCAACATGTGATTCCTAAGAAGCGGTGAGGTATCGTGATATCTACAGCATGAATAGCGGAGTGCCATAGAAGGATACGTTTATCAGCTGGTCACTGTTATCTTATTCTTTTCCCGTACCAAGTTCGCTTCCAACGCCACAAGTCCTTGATGTGTCTGCAACGTTGTTTGAATAGCATCAAATCAGCCTCTACATGGCCTTTGTCAATAAGGATCTTCTCTTGAGATGTAAAAGACCCCGTCCAGAAAAGGCCAAGTGCGTGGTACCTGGGATTTATTTCTCTGAACCAGCGATTTACTACGGCAACAATTTGCTGAAAGGGATCTAAAATTTCCATCCAATTATGGTGTGGGCTTGCTGCGGCGAGTTGGGGACCAACAGAAAGATGGAAGCGGCTGTATCCATGTAGTTGAGCATGCTTGAATGTGAACTCAAGACCGGAAGCTGTTTGTTCGCAGAGCCAGTGATGGTGAGAATAACCACAATAGCGACTTCGCTCAATCCCCGGAATGCTTTCAATAATGCGGCTTGGCGTTTCTATATAGCCGCTTTTTGCCACGCGGACCATCTCCTGGCACACCCATATTGGGTCACGTAAGTCTTCAACCGTATGCCGGCAGAAGACGAAGTCAAATTCCTTATCCTTAAAAGGCCACCGCTCACGTGAACAAAGATCCCATTGAATCCAAGTCTCCTTGGAAAAGTATGGCTTTGGCCAAACACCTCGTAGCCAGAGATCACCCTGTTGGCATTGAGGGTCCCAGAATTGAAAATCCAGTATGTAGTCGGCGCGGCTGAGCGGCTTACTTCCGCCTCCCACGTCGAGAACAATGTCTGTAGGTCTGATGTGCGAGGGAACTTCATCGATTGTCCCCGCCCAAACAAGACTTTGAATCACGTGTCACTCCCTTTCCTTATTCCACCCCAACCTCAAGGCCTCATCTGGTTACGCGCACAAACGGCGATAGAGCGCCAGCGTGCTGGCGGCTGCATCCACCCAGCTGAACGATTTCGTCCGAGCCAATCCGCGGCTTCTTGCCTGTTCGCGTGCTTGCGGATCGTCAAGCAACCTCACCATCGCACGGCCCAACTCTTCCGGATCCTGCGGATTCACCAGAATCGCGGCATCCCCCGCCACTTCCGAAAGGGCTGAGGTCGCCGAGGTAATCACAGGAGCTCCGCAGGCCATTGCTTCCAGAACTGGCATCCCGAAACCCTCGTACAGAGAGGGAAATACGAACACATCGGTGTAGGAATACAATATGCGCAATTGCTGCCGGCTCATACGACCTGGACAACGAACATGCGCGTCGATGCCCAGTTGCCGCGCGGTCTCCCGATAATCGCCGAACGGATGAACCGCATCCCCAACCAGCACCACGGCACGCCCGCGCAAGGCGGGCAGACATTGTTGCACGCTCTTCAAAAACGTCCGGTGATTCTTTCTTGGATCGGCCCCACCGACGAACAGGATAAAACCTGACGCCGGCAACGAGAGTTCCCGGCTCAACGAGCCGAGGGCGGCCCTATCGACGATCGGCTGGAAATCCGCCGACACGCCGTTATGAATAACCGCGATCCGGTCTGCAGGCACATCGTAGATGTCGGCAATCTCTCGAGCCGAAAAATCAGACACGGTGACCACGATGCGTGCACGATGGACCGTCGACTTGGCGCGTCGGGACGAGGCCTTCTGGCCGAACATCTTCTTGGAATATTCCGGATACCGTTCGAGCCACAAATCATGGACGGTCACAATGCCGCCATACCGACCCGTCGTATGCATTTTGAAATTCGGCCCATGGTAGAGATCGAGCCCGTCCCTATGCCCTCGCCAACGCATCAACCAGCGCGCAGTCTCTACCCATCGGATGTCCGTCCTCTCTGTAAACCCGTCCGGGTGTCCCTGGTGTAACGTTCCGGGTCGGACATATCCGACAAAATCGACGTCCTCATGTTCCTGGTGAACCAACTCATGGAGCAAATGATAGGTGTGCCACCCGACACCACCTCGGTCACCAGTCACAGAGGACGCATCAATGCCAATCCGCATATTCACCGTCAATCGTATAGCATCAGGCGTAAGGGGAAGCGCAGATCCTATTCCTTCCCCTTCACACCTACCATCTCACCCGCCCTCCCCGGCCGCATCTTTCTCACCCGCCCATTCCCCGGTCGCTTCACAACCGATCACCCGGGACGCCGTCTTTTCCCGGGTCACGCTTCACATTCAACGCTTCCCAGGCCTTGGCATACTTGACGAAGGTGTGCAAGCCGGCAAACATCGCCACGATCAGGCCGTGGACTCCG
>DAISKX010000111.1:0-8902 GCA_036820725.1 Nitrospiraceae bacterium | reverse complement strand
GCCACATCGTACGTACTGAGATGAACAATCTTCATTGAGTTGTGGTTCAGAGGCGTGTTCTGCAAGTTCTACTTGTCTATAGGCCCGCGGAAGCATGATACCACGTTGGGCATGTACGCCCATCTCCTTCATGCGCGTTTTAGGGTTGACTTAACACCATAGCCCACTTCGGCTCCTGCGGCGAACTAGGTGCATCCCTGGCTCAACCATCTTGACTTGTCGCACAAGACGACAAGTCAGTATCTCACTCTCACCCAACCTGGGCGCAGCCGCTATTGGGCTTGTTCAGTTCGAGCGGACCCTGTACAGTGTCACTGTACAGAGCTCGCTTGGACATCCCTGCGGCCTGCATGAGGCGGCCAATGGACAATCTGAAATCCCTGTCATTCATGATCTGTTGCAGTTGCATAGGGTCCGTCCAATGCGCTACTAAAATATATGGACATTGCCCGCGGATTCAGTATCCCTTGTAATCACGCGTCATCTCCATCCACATAATCACCTTTTGAGGTACGACACCGAGGTAACCATGATAAAGGGAGTCGCCAAGTCGGCTGTTCGTGGACTCATCACACGAATACGCGTCCAGTTGGAATGGTGGGACCGCGAGATGCGACGCGAGCATATGGAGCGTCGCGACTACGACAGGGACGATTTGCTCACTCCCTGGCTCACTTATCAAACCGAGCGCGTGCTCGGCTTGGGAGAGGGCAAATGCCGGCCAAACTATACTTGGCCGGTCGTTCAAGCGGCCTACCTGGCGAAGGCACTGGGACAGAGCCGTATCTCGGTCATCGAGTTCGGGGTCGCTGGCGGCCACGGGTTGCTAGCTCTTGAGCGGGCCGCGGAAATTATCGAATCGCTCTTTGACGTCGCGATTGACGTCTATGGATTTGACAGCGGTCGCGGCCTGCCGAAGCCCGTAGATTACCGAGACTTGCCCTATTTTTGGAAAGAATCATTCTACAAGATGGACGAAAAGAGGCTCACGAAGAGGTTGCGTCGAAGTCATCTCGTAATCGGGCCAGTCGATGAAACTGTTCCGCAGTTCCTCAAATCCAAGCCAGCGCCCGTGGGATTTGTCTCCTTCGACTTGGATTACTACAGTTCGACCACACAGGCCTTCAAGCTACTGCTCGCAGAACACTCGCTCCTCATGCCGAGGATCTATTGTTATTTCGATGATATTATAGGGCTCACCCACTCGGAATTCACCGGCGAGCGGTTAGCCATTCGCGAGTTCAATGATACGCATGAGTTCAAGAAGATCACACCCATCCCCGGCCTCCATTATTTTTTACCGCCACAGTACGCCCATGAACCGTGGCCGGAACAGATGTTTCTCTGCCATTTGTTCGACCATCCGATGTACACCCACTACGACGGGATTCATAAAGAGCGGAACAGGACCCAGCTCGATTTGCAAGATGACTCGTTCAGTTAGTTTGCGGTGGGTGGCCGGTGGAACTTCAGTGCAGTTATTCTTGTAAGCAACCGCGCCGGGAACGCGGAGGATACTATGAAGGTGAGCGTTATTATTCCTTATATGAATGCGGCCGGCACCGTCGGTTGTACACTCGATGCGCTGGTCGAACAGTCATGGCCCTCGGAGTGGGAGGTCATCATCGCCGACAATGGATCGACGGATGCTCTGGGGCCTATCGTGGCACCATATAAAACCAAAATTCCCTCGCTGAAGGTTATCGATGCATCTGCCAAACGCGGCGCCGCCTATGCCAGAAATGTCGCCGTCAGAGCTTCAACTGGCGACCGCATCCTCTTCTGCGATGCCGATGACGTTCCGGGATGTGGCTGGTCGACGGCCATGGCCTTGGCGCTGACCAACCGCCATTTCGTGGCTGGTCGCTTCGAATTCCAAAAACTTAACCCCCCTTCAATGACGGCGAGCCGCGGCGGTACGCAGGCGGATGGCTTACAGACCTGTCGCTTCTTGCCGTTTCCCCATGCCGGGGCGGGGAGTATTGGAATCTCTCGCCGCCTCCATGATGGCGTTGGCGGGTTCGATGAGACAATTCTGATCGGAGAGGACGCCGATTATTGTATGAGAGTACAGCTCACTGGTCACAAACTCGTCTTTGTGCCCGACGCCGTGCTTCATGTGCGTCTCCGCGCAACCCAGATTGGGACGTTCATGCAAGCCTCTCGCTATGCGAAGCATGTCGTATATTTGTATAAACAGTACGGAAAGCGATCCTCCTGGGAACTCTGGCGGTGGCGCGCGTATCTTCACGCGTGGCGAACATTGTTGCAACGGACGCCGGCATTGGCGCGAACTCCGGAGGGAAGGAACATTCTGGCCTGGCGTATGGGCACTTACATCGGTGCCCTCAGAGGAAGTCTGCGATGCCGCGTTCCACCCGTGATGATCGAGTAGGATATAGAAGGAGAGCAGCCAGTATGGTGTTGAAACACGGTGCCTTGGATCGGGAATGCCTGGTTGAGAGCAACATGATGTTCTTTAGGGTGGTGAAGCGTGGCTTTGCCGGCGCAAGTTAAATGGGAGACACGGCGGTCACAGTGCAGGGATTACATAAACGTTATCGCCTGGGAGCCACTCACGCGCAGGAGGCCTCCTTGGCCGGAGCGTTCTCACGTGGGATGAGTTCCATCTTACGGCGATCGCGAGCTGCGAAGAGCCCCGACGAAGCCATCTGGGCGTTGCGCGATGTATCGTTTGAGGTGAAGAAAGGCGAAGTCTTCGGGATTATTGGGACGAATGGGTCAGGAAAAAGTACCCTATTGAAAATCCTCTCGCGGGTGACGGAACCGACCGAGGGCCGCGCCGTCATCCATGGTCGGTTTTGTGGGCTCTTGGAGGTTGGCACCGGCTTCCACCCTGAATTGACGGGCCGAGACAATGTGTATATGAGCGGCGCGATTCTCGGGATGAAGCGCCAGGAAATTGCGCGCAAGTTTGACGAGATTGTGGCCTTCGCCGAGGTGGAACAGTTCATTGATACGCCCGTGAAACATTACTCCAGCGGGATGTATGTGCGCTTAGGATTTTCCGTCCTCGCGCATATGGACCCTGACATTCTCATCGTGGATGAAGTTCTGGCTGTTGGTGATGTCCGATTTCAAAAAAAATGTATGGGGAAGATGGAGGATGTGAGACAGCACGGGCGAACCGTTCTATTAGTGTCGCATGATATGCCAGCCATCACCCGCTTGTGTAAACGAGCTATTCTTCTCAACAAGGGTGAAGTGGTGCACGAGGGGTCGGCAAACGAGGTGGTCCATCAATACCTCCATGCCGGCCATGTGAAGCCCTGCGTCGAGTGGCCGGACCCGGCAGATGCGCCCGGCAATGAGGTGGTCCGGATGCGCGCAATGCGCGTGCAGACCGAGTCCGGTGTCATTATGGATCGATTCGACATCCGAAGGCCGATCGAAATCGAGGTGGAGTTTGAGGTTTTGAAATCTGGGCATGTCTTTGTGCCGGGAGTGGCTTTTAATAACGAAGAAGACACTGTTATCTTTATTGTTCATGATCGTGATCCTGAATGGCAACGCAAACCACGCCCCGTCGGTGTTTATTGCTCCACGGTTCGGATCCCCGCGAATCTCCTTTCAGAGGGATTCCTCACGCTGTCACTCTCAATGGTAACCGAAAGTCCGTTTCGCGCGCATACGTATGTCGACCGAGTAATTGGCTTTGGCGTGGATGACAGTGGCACGGGAGACACGGCGCGAGGTGATTTCCACGGTCGATGGCCGGGTGCTGTACGGCCTCTGTTGGAGTGGAGGACCCGCCATAAGCCTCATTGACTATTGGGTTGTGGGGTTAAGTGTGCCCGCCCGCCCTCCCTTTTCCTCGCACCTAACCAGCGGGTCCACACCGCGAGGGGTCGCAAGGGCATCGAGTGTACAGAATTACTGTACATTTCTAAAATTTACTGATCAACCTTGTGAGCGCTTGTCCCGAGAAGGTTACTCACAGTCTATGCTGTTAAGAAGGGTGAGGTTTTGGCCTAACTGATAGGTAGGGGAGAGGGTGTCCACCGATGGAATCTTTATGAGGGAGGCCAATCCCCAGCAAGGTGGCGACTTCACTGATGACTACCTGAGCACCTTTCCTCGCTAGTAACATCGTAATTTGTCCCTTCTATCAGGACTTGGTCAAGGGATCCATCACGCGCACTTAGTATCAAGTGATGACCATGTATCCGTTTCGTGCGGAAGCGCCCTGTGCGCTCAGTGTTTCCCCGCACGATGACCACTCCTAAACCTGGTCTTGCCTAGGCAGTCCCGCTTGGGTTTGCAAACTCTTCCCATGCAGAACAATAGCTTGAGTCGTCTCTCTTTCTCACGCTCGAAAGGTACAGGGATTGCAAAGCCATGGTGATTTGCGCCTAGTTCGATGCGGATGTGATATAAGGCTGTTATTTTTCTTTTGGATGGCGGTGGGGACCACGTCGCCTACTATACCAGCGGCAGAAATCAGGGCATGAGGTTGTAGATCTCCTATGCCACAGCGAAGCGACTCGCAGCACGGTCGGAGGACTCCGGTAAAAATCGGTAAAATGGTTCGGCGTTTTCGACGAGCGCGCCAGATTTCCGTGAGGGGTCTTGCTGCAAAATGCGGATTTTCTCCTAGCTTCGTCTCCCAAGTCGAACTCGGGCAATCCTCCCCCTCTATCGCCTCAACCGAGCGCATCGCTTCCGCCTTAGGCATCACCTTGGGGCACTTCTTCAATCCCGCTACACCTTCACCACCTGGTGTCATTAAAGCAAAAGACAGACTGATCCTGGAAAGCGCATGGTCCCGCGCGAAGATTGAGTCACTCGGCCCGCCCACTCAGCACAGTGGTTTGGAGGCTATGCTCGTCACGTTGAAGCCCGGTGGCACGAGCGCTTCTCGTCCTCACACCCGTGATGTGGAACAGATGATTCTCGTTTTCCGTGGTACCACGCATTTGCAATTGGAAGATGATAGGCATGTTTTACGAGAAGGAGACGCGATAGCAATACCGCCAAGTGCCCGCCACCTATGGACAAATGCTTCTCGTAACCCGGTTCAAATTCTGATCGTCACTGTACGCCACATGAAGTGATTGCACTCGCTCCCTCTTAATTCTACAGGTTCTTTTATCTCATAAAGTCATTCGTACATAGCGTCCCTGTGCCTCAGTAACCGGTTATACGGTCGGAGCACAGGCATCTTGCTTCGCTGTTCTAGTAGTAGCCAGCGTCGTACGTGACCGTGAATCGAGTGGCTGGGGGCAGAGGAACCTGCAATTATTACGGAGTCGTCGTGGATCTGACGGAAGGCGAGCGGAGATATGCTAACTGTGGAGAAAAAACGGATCCCTGTCAGTGTCATGGCGGCCATTTTCATAGTGGGATATGGCGTCCTGCTCTTAACTGGAGTATCGAGTATCCGTCATTTAATCGACAATATTGTGGCGACCTATCTGTTGGGATGGGCACTGTATGGGATATTGTCCACCGTCACGCGTGCGGAACTTGGAAAGCGGTTCACCCTCACAACGGCCAGTCTCTCTCTTTGCTGGCTCCTCGCGGAGGGAGCTGCTCTGCTCGGGGCCGTCTGGGCGCAAATTTGATAAAGAACTCCTGTGGAGACATGACCCCTACTATCAATTCGAGGCACATTACCAGGGAAACCTCGGACAAGCCTTATGCGTTCCGCCAGATCCTTCGCAGAAAATAAATGTGCGGTAGGACAGAAATGGGTTCCGGAATCGCCAGGACCTACACGAGGTGGACATCGTCATGATTGGGGATTCATACGTCGAAGGGTACATGACGGACGAGGCGAAGCTCATCACCACCATACTCAGTGAACGACAAGGCCAGACGGTCGCGAATCTCGGCCATGCGGGCTATGGACCACAGCAAGAATTAGCCGTGCTGAAACGATATGGTCTGCCACTCCAACCGAAGACCATCATCTGGGCCTTCTTCGAGGGGAACGATCTCTCAGATGCGGAGCATTATGACCCGGTAGGCCAAGAGATCTGGCAAGATTTCTGGTTTCGTTCATTGACGAGAAATATCTCGGCATTCATGTTGCGCCCACCCCAGGAGTGTGTGCCGAATGCCCGCATCCAGCAACTGAGGGCCGATTTCATCGATGCACGAAATATGGCGACTCCCGTGTTCTTCGCTCCAACGGAAGTCGAGTCCTATTCAGAGACCCTTCTTCACAAGGCAGTGGATCCGATCGTAGAGGCAGCAAGGCTGTGTCAGGAGCGCCACATCCGCTTCATGGTCGTCTTCGTTCCGGAAAAGTACCGGGTCTATCATGACCTGAAGAATGTTGCATTGCGCACCGCTGATATACGATCCTGGGAGGTCAGCACTCTACCCGCCCAACTGCATGAACGCTTAGTATCATTGTCACCAAGCATCGAATACCTCGATCTGACTTCCGCCTTGAAAGCGGTATCACAGAATGGAATTGCGACGTATCTCTCTGATGATACACATTGGACTGAGGCTGGGAATCGGGTGGCGGCTGAAGCTATTCACCGGGCACTACTCAACAAGAGCACGCCGCTAGATCGAGCTCTATAGTAGGTTGAGTAGACGTCTCTTGTATTTGGCACGTCCGAGACACGCCAGTATATGTACCGGGCCCTGGCGGCAATTATCTGAGGGATACCACGCATCCTGCCCCCCGTGAGGGTACTCGCTTTAGTCGGCCTTCTGAAGCCTCAGGACGCTCCGATTCCGCTCATACCAGGTGATGGTGCGTTTCAGTCCCTCATCCAGTGGAACTTGGGGAGTTCAACCCAATAATTTTTCGGCTCGTTTCGTATCGGCAACACGCACTTGCTCAAACGGCCGGTCGGGTGTCGCGCCGAACACAGGAGCCACACGAGATCCAGTTAAACACACGAGTTGCTCGGCTACTGTTTTCACCGTTTCCAATTTCCCGGATCCAACATCTATAGTCTTCCCTTCCACATTCCTTGCAAGCGCCGACGCAAGCAGTGCGTCCACCACATCATCCACATAGACCCAATCGACAGGTCGTTGGCCGCTTGTGAGTTTGGGTGCGTCTCCCTTCAAGAGCGACAGAACGACGTACGGCATGAGCTTCCGCAGGTCTCGTTGCGCAGGTCCATACACCATGAAGACCCGCAGAATCACAACAGGGAGCCGATACAACGTGTGGAACATACGGGCATAAGCACTGCTGGCCCATTTCGTCACTGCATACGGAGAGCAGGGACTAACTTCGGAGTCGCCAGCAGGCGGCTCCTCTTGGGAGCCAGATAGAACGAACCTTCCGCGGCCGACTTTTTCGGCGGCGGTGAGCAGATTGACAGTGCTCACGAGGTTACTCTGGAATGTCGGCACGACGGCATCGGTACTACGTGCCCCGACTACATGACTGGCCAGATGAAAGATAACGTCAGGCTTGATGGATTCCAGCAGTGTTTCCGCCGTTGCCAGGTCCGACAAATCCCCTTGATACCACTGTTCGACACTGCTGTCATGAAGGTGCGCCGTGCGTGAAACGGCATACACTCGGGCATCTAATTGACCGAGGCGATCCAAGAGATGTCGCCCAATAAATCCCGTTCCACCAGTCACGAACACTCGTCTGCCGGCCAATTGTTTTAAGTCCATCACACTCGTCTTACTC
This sequence comes from Nitrospiraceae bacterium, assembly GCA_036820725.1. Lineage (GTDB taxonomy): Bacteria > Nitrospirota > Nitrospiria > Nitrospirales > Nitrospiraceae > DASSBQ01. The sequence goes on along the minus strand of DAISKX010000111.1, from coordinate 1,266 downwards.
TCCATAGCTGACAGCCAGGCACATAATTAATAACTGGACACCGTCATCGTGCCGTTTCGTAGCACGGGGGAAGGACTCTTCATTCCGAAAAACTCAGGCGTCTTATGGGTTGGGCACACCGAGCACTCGAGCATTAGTCGATTTGAAACCATGTACACGTAATAGATGTACTGTACATGTCCAGTATTTCTATACATGATGCAATAACCTAATACAAGGTGACCAGAAATAGGATTTTCGCATAGATGAGCGGGAACAAACGAGCAGTGCTCTGGCTGACAGAGTATCCGCCGGTTTACGCGACCAACGTGTGCTGTCGGTTTGGAGTCTTGCCAATAAATGTGCATAGCCGCTGTCTTGGGTGCCACAACTAGGCGAATTCTTTAAAACAGTGACGACGACCGCTTCAGATAAAGAACATCTTGCATTAGATCTTGTATTAGACAGAGGGGATTTCCATACTGGACATGTAATCAGCATTACTATACATGTCCAGTGTTACTGGACAGGACATCCTAAAGAGATGCGGCTATTCTTCCAACTCAAAATGGCGGTACAGCCGAGCAGAAGACGATCAGAGACCTATTGCTTGACTTGATTGAGACCAAATTCAGGAGATGGAAAAGAAGGGGTTGTTACCGAAGGGGAAGTAATCGAGTGAACGTCGCTCCCCGCATCAGGCAACCGGAGTGCGTCATGAGATATGAAACCGTCTCCAATGGAAGGAGGTTGAGCCATGGGAGTAGAGCTATACCGGGATACCTTTCTGTCCACAGTGGCGTGGCCCCTGAAACGGGTCGTGAGACAGCTCGTTCGCGAGGATTTCTATCAGCAGGCACGCCAAAGTCTGCTTCATCAAGAAAGAGGCTTAGGGCTCGACTGGCGCTGGGGGAATTCATTGCGGACAGTGCATCCCATTCGACGCGATTTCGGGTGGCAGGCAGGTCAGACGATTCATCGATATTATACGGATGAGTGTTTTCTACCTCGGTACGCGAACGATATTCATGGCCATGTCTTAGAGATCGCCGATGCTCGGTATACCAAACGCTTCGGCGCAGATAAGGTGGTCCATTCGGACATTCTGCATGCCCCACCAGGTAATGACGAGGCCACGATTGTCGCCGATCTCACCTGCGCTCCCCAGATCCCCTCCGATACCTATGACTGCGTGATCCTGACATTTACCCTTCAATTTCTGTACGAGGTGAAATCCGCCCTCAAAACTCTGCACCGCATCCTAAAGCCTGGGGGCGTCTTATTGAT
>DAISKX010000110.1:0-8946 GCA_036820725.1 Nitrospiraceae bacterium | reverse complement strand
CGGCACCATGTAGACCCCGCGTGCTTTCATCATGGCGCGGGCATCGTCGTCCATGAGCGTGGCATGCTCTATCGAGTGGACTCCGGCCTGGACGGCATTTTTCATTCCACTTGCCCCGTGAGCATGTGCGGCGACGGGGCAGCCATGGTGCCGGGCTTCGTCCACAGCGGTACGCAATTCGTCAATGGTCATCTGGGCCTCATCGGGTGAGGTCCCGGGGGTCAGGACGCCTCCGGAGGCGATCACCTTGATGACTTGAGCGCCGGCTAAGACCTGGTCCCGGACTGCGGTACGGACGGACTCGGTTCCTGCCGTTTCCCGTCCGATAAACCGCGCATGCCCGCCAGGCATGCAAATCGCCAGACCCGCCGCCAGGATGTGTGGTCCTTTCAGCAGTCCGGAATCAATCGCCAGCTTGAGCGAAAACACGGAATGATCGCGAAAGCCCAGATCCCGAACTGTCGTAAATCCGGCGTTGATCGTGCGTCGGGCCATTTCGGCCGCCTTGAGAAGGGTCACCTGCGCAAACTCCTTCTCGACGGTTCCGACGACATCCGCCTCGCCACCCAGGCACAAGTGGACATGACAATCTATCAAGCCGGGCAGCACAGTAAGGCCGCGTCCGTTGATTCGGCGGGCATTTCTGGGGATTCTCACGTCGCGCACTGTGCCCACTGCAGTGATCCGATCCTCGTGAATAAGAAGAGCGCCTTTGTCGCGTGAGGAGCCGAGGCCGTCCACAATACGAATATTGGTGATGGCGAGATCCATCGCTATTTACCGAGAGGAATCGTCACAATAATCCCGCCCATCACATCATTCAATTTGTAGTCGCGACGGGGACTATTCGCGTGGGCATTGTGGCAGGTGACGCAACTATCTGAGACGGCACGGTCTGCGTAGATGGCTTGGAAGTAGCGGGTCCCGGCTTGTTGAATAAACCCCGTGAACGGCTTCTCCGCATTTTTGATAATCGCTTCCAGGCCTCGGCGCTCCAACTCACTATTAGGGCCGTTCCACACATAGATCGGGGTGAGGCTTGCCAGCCGGAAGCTGAATTTCAAATCCTTCTGCGCCACCAGCCGGCCCGATTCCAACAAGAATTGTGCAGGCAGTGGGAGTCCTCTCTCTTCCTTCCAATGTTCGACGGCTTCGACCACTCCTTGTCGATGCAATTTATCGACGACATTCTGCGTATAATTGGCGCGATTGGCTTCGATGACCGCGTGAATAAATTCCGTAACCCGTTCAGGTGGAACCAGTTCAGGCTTTCTGGATTCGGCAATGACCAATGCGAGGATCCAATAGGTCACCGCAGCCGTGAAACCGAGCACCGCAGCCGCGAGAACCCATCGCAACTCTCGACTCATGCCGTCCTCCGTATTGAATCGTATGGATTGTGAAAACCTTCGACTGCTGCCTGGACTGCAACGCCCGGTGTAGACAGCCAACCGGATCGGGCAAAAATGTCTTCGAGCGCATTCAACAGTGTCAAGACATGTGCTTGCTGGCTCGACTCACCCATCAGGCCGATGCGCCATACCTTTCCGCGCAGGGGCCCCAGTCCGCCGCCTATCTCGATGCCGTATTCTTCGAGGAGCCTGGTCCGAGTCGAGCCATCCTCGACCTGACTCGGAAGGCGCACGCAATTCAACGTGGGAAGACGGTGTTCAGGGTCGGGTAGGGGAGTCAGACCCAATTCGGTCAAGCCGGACAGGAGCGCAGCACTATTTGTGCGGTGCCGTGCGAATCGCGTCTCAAGCCCCTCTTCGTGGACCATGCGCAGTGCTTCCCGAAGACCATACAACATGGAAATCGGGGCGGTATGATGATAGGCACGGGTGCCCTCAGTCCAATACTCAGACACCAGCGCCAAATCGAAATACCAGCTTTGACAAGGATGTTTCCGGTTCCTGATGGCGTCCATGGCCCGACTATTCCACGTCAGAGGAGCAAGTCCTGGGGGACAGCTCAAGCATTTTTGAGTGCCGCTGTAACAGACGTCAATGTCCCAGGCATCGACCTCCACGGGAACCCCTCCCAAGGATGTCACGGCGTCGACGATCAACAACGCCCCGTGGTTGTGGCACAGTGTGGCAATGTCTTGGAGTGGTTGCCAGGCTCCCGTCGAGGTTTCGGCATGGACCAGTGCAACCGCCTTTACCCGGTGACTCTTCGCCAACGCTTCGCGAAGCATGTCGGGGGCAATGACCGACCCCCACGGCATTTCCAGACGGACCACTGTGCCTCCGCATCGTTCAACCATGGACGCCATTCGCCCGCCGAATACACCGTTAATGCCCACAATCGTGGTGTCGCCTGGCTCGATCAGATTGGTAATTGCGGTTTCCATACCGGCTGATCCGGTCCCGGACACGGCGATGGTCAAAGGATTGCCGGTCCGAAATGTCTCTCGTAGCAAATGCTGGATGTCATCCATCACGGCAAGAAAGATCGGATCGAGATGCCCCAGGATGGGAGTCGACAATGACTGCAGTACCCGGGGATGGACCATGCTTGGACCAGGCCCAAGAAGAAGCCGGCGAGGGGGCTGAAAATCTTTTGCTGCTGACGAATTCCTCAAGCTTGTCATCACAGAGGGGGTATCACCCAAGGGGAACGACGTAGGAGGTATGCACCCCGATCAGAAGGTCAAGATGAAGCCTAGTATAGCGAAACGGCAACCGTTCAGCCATGAGAATATCGGGCCGGTATCGCTCGGTTGCTCCGACGGGTAATGAAGTTTCACCGTGAAAAACCCGATGCTATACTGCACTCACACGAGGTGTCGGTGAATTCCTCTGATGCACATCCCCTGGACATCCGGCCTGTGATGCCCGAACCGCAGTCTGTGGGAGCATCTCCCCCTCCGCGTTGGTACGATCCTAGATTTTCGAAGGCCGTCACCATCCTGTCCGCCGTCGTGTTATCCGCCTCCGTCACACTCGTTGTCTGGCTTGCCGTTGACATCCCCAAGCTTGGCCGCGTGGCAGACCCTGAAAAAGCCCTCGAGCATATGGTCAGCCGTATCATGGACGTCGAGGAGGGATTCAAACACCTGCCGGCATGGGAACATTTTCTCTACGAAGTCACCATGGGAAGCGATACCAGCGAACGCGATCAGGCGATCACCTGGTACGAGGAACTCGTCGAGGTGTCCCCTGATCCCAGGGTTGACCTCAATCTCGCAATCCTGTTGGCCGAGTCGGGGCGTATTCAAGAGGTAACCAAAAAGATCACGGAGTGGATGGGTCGGGAGGATCCGTTCCCGCTGTTTGCCCATATGCTGCAGGCCGGATATTTCGATAGCCATGTATCCCGGCAGAGTGAAGGAGAGCTTCAGGCACAGCTTGCCGAACTGTTGCCGACGGGATGGTTTTATGATCGGCTGGCACTCCGCCTCGCAGAGAATGCTGGAGATTCGCCTCTCCTTACCACCGTCCGTTCCTCGGCCGATTCGCGGGTAGATGCAATCGTACGACGGTCGCGCATATTTGCTTCGGTCGAAATCGCGTTCATGTGCTTCGGCGGGGGCATTCTGTTCTATTGGTTTCGCCGGCGAGGGGAACGGCAATTGTTCCGTGTTGGTTCCGCAGAAATACCTCCGATATGGGCGGGCAAACTGGGGGCTGCGGTGCTCCTTCGGGGAGGCGCCATCGGTGCCGTCTTAACTCTCGGGTTCTTGTTTGCCGCGCTCGATTTCGCGTCGCTTCGGGTACTGGTTGTGCCGCTCTCAAACGTGCCCCTCTTATTTTTAGCCTATGTACATTTGCTCAAACCCCAAGGGCTGACATTTGGCGAGGGATTCGGCCTGAGCCTGGAACGCGACAAGGTCGGCAATCTGTTTCTTGCCGTGAGCGCTGTGGTTGCGGCTGGGTTGTTGGGGGAATGGGTGATGGGAAAGATCGCAGATCCCTTGAACCTTTCAAGTCATTGGACCGAATGGTTTGATGCCGACTTGGTGTGGGCGCCACTCCCGGTGATGGCTGTCAGCCTTGTGGAGTATGTGGTGTTCGCTCCGATTTTCGAGGAACTGGCATTCCGCGGCTTGCTGTTCGGAGTGTTGCGCCGTCGGTTTCAATGCGGCCCAGCGGCTATGATCAGCGCGGCTATTTTCGCCATTGCGCATGGGTACGGGCTCATCGGGTTCATCAGTGTCTTCTGGAGCGGCGTCATCTGGGCGTGGCTCTATGAAAGAACAGGGAGCCTGTTGCCCGGCATGATCGGCCATGCCATCAACAATCTGCTGGTGTGCCTCAGTGTGATCGCGTTGCTTCGTTCTTAGTACCTTGGCGACATATTCTGGACTCCTAGAAGTTGGGCGAATCCCTGCTGCCAAATCAAACAGAAGTTCCGCTTGCTCGTTTGATTGTCCTATTGGCAAGCAAACGGCCTTACGGTCTTCGCCACGCAGGAGAAGACGGAAAAGACTTGTAGCATACCTATGACGTCGAGAGCCTCATGAACCGGGGGTGTCATCGTTGGAAGAGGGCGGAGGCTCTATTGCTGAGAGCGCTTCGAATAAATCCGGATGTATCATGCGATAACTCAACGCGCGCTGGAGCTTTCGACTCGAAATTCGCTTGCCGGGACTTTGGTCTGTGCGCTTGTCATGGGGAATAATCCGCCACCACTCAGCCGCCGTCCGGCAGATGTCCGCCCATGTTCGAGACATGCCATCACTGACGTTATAGACCTCACCGGGTGTGCCCTCACGGAGCATCGCGAGGCAAATTCCGGCCAGATCCGCCACGTGAATCAGATTGACGTAGCGATCGGATATCCCCACGCGTCCTTGTCTGATCCAATCCAAAGGATTGCGACCAGGTCCGTAGATCCCCGCCACGCGGAGTACTATGGCACCGTGACGACGTCGCAAGTATTCTTCGCTCTGGATCCGCGGTAGTGAATGATCCACGGCAGCCGACTCATCAAGACATGGAGGAGGACGATCGATATTTTGCACCGGCTCGTTGTAGGCAGCGGTACTCCCAAGGACGATCAGGCGCGGAAAAGTTCTTCCTTGAGTTTCGGCAAACTCTTGGACGAGTGCTAACGGCCGGGCGGGAAAGCACCAGATCATGGGACAATCGGGGGGAAGTGCGGACCAAGTCGAAGGATTCTCCAGATCAAAAAAGATTCTGTCGTCCGGATCGACATGAGGCAGGTTGTGATGGGGATGCCGGCTGGTAGCCGACACCTGAAGCCCGCATTCCTTTGCCGACGCATAGAGATGGCTGCCTGTATAACCCGACCCCACGATGAGCAGGCGCATTCCTGACATCTTTCGTGAATCTTGTCTCAAACCGACGAATTAACTCGTCCGCGGCGACGGGTCGTAGTTTGGAACAAGGTATCATGCTAGACTGCCGGTTGTAAGAAAAGTGACACTGCGAGGAGATGTCGTGGAGCTAGCAATGTCGCGCCAGGGGATGACCGATCATCTGACGATCGGGTTCATCACAAGTCTATCCCTCGCCATCTTCGTCATCGACCTCTTCTTGCCCCTGGCTGTGGCCGACGCGATGCTATACGGCGGTGTGGTTCTTCTGGCTGCCGGCATGAGCAATCGCCCGGCTCTCCCCGTGTTGACGGCTACCGGTTGCTCCATTTTGGCGATCCTCGGAGCGGGATTCGGTCCCTTGTTTCCAGGTGTTCCCCTGTGGTTCGGCGTGAGTAATCGTGTCATCAGTCTGGCGGCGATCTGGGCCCCCGTGGTCTTCGTTTCTCAACGTCGCCGTACGGAAGTCTTGTTGCGCGAAGCCAACGAGTCCCTGGAACGCCGTGTTCAGGAGCGCACCGCGGAACTCGCGACCAGCGAAAAGGCGTTGAAAGGCAGCCAGGAGGCTCTGCATGCCTTGACGGGAAGGATCATTACGGCTCAGGAAGAGGAGCGACGCCGGATTTCGCGCGATTTGCATGATGACATCAATCAACGGTTGGCGATGCTGACACTGGGCTTGCAAGGCGTAGAGAGACAAGCGGACCTGTTGCCCAATGAGGCACGATCCAGCTTATCGAGTGTGCTGATCGACCTCATCGTGCTGTCCGATGATGTCCGGCATCTGGCCTATCGCTTTCATCCGTCGATTCTCGACGACCTCGGGCTTGAAACCGCCTTGCAACGGGTGGTGGATGAATTCGCGAGTCGGACAAAGATCAAGGTGTTGTTCGTTCATCAGCCGTTACCCATCACGCTTTCCAAAGACATTGCGACCGCCCTCTATCGTGTTGTACAAGAATGTCTCTCTAACGTTGCGCGCCACGCGCGGGCCATGCGGGTGGAATTGGAGTTGACCGGTGACGAACGCTTTGTAGAAATGATCGTACGCGATGACGGGGTCGGGTTTGACATGGATACCATGACGGGGAATCACCGTGGTCTCGGATTACTCAATGCCCAAGAACGGTTGCTGGTATTTCATGGCACGTGCGAAGTAACCTCGGCCATCGGGAAGGGCACCCAGGTGCATGCACGGATTCCCATCCCAGTAGGAGTGCAATGAGCCTCCCGAGGGTATTGCTGGCTGATGATCATACGCTCGTGGTCGAAGGATTTCGCCGTCTTCTGGAAGACAAGTGCAATCTGGTGGGAACGGTAGGAGACGGCCGTGCCCTGCTCGAAGCGGTACCCGAACTCAAGCCCGATATCATCATTTTGGATATCTCCATGCCGGTCATGAACGGCATTGAGGCGGCGCGTCGGTTGAAGGGCAAGCACCCCGAAGTGAAGATTGTGTTCATTACCATGCACGCCGATCCGGCATATGTCCGGGCCGCATTCAAGGCGGGAGCCTCGGCGTATCTTTTGAAACGTTCTGTCGGCGAAGAGCTGAGTCAGGCTCTTCGCGCAGTGGATAGCGGCAACTATTATGTGACACCGCTCGTGACGCGAGAAGTCATCGATGGATTGTTGCGTGGGACTGATGCGGCGCCCTCGCAAGGGTCCGAGTTGACCACACGTCAACGCGAAGTATTGCAGTTGTTAGCTGAGGGGCACAGCGTGAAAGAGATCGCCGGTATGCTGACCGTCTCCCCTCGCACGGTTGAATTTCATAAAGCGCAGATTATGGACCAACTCAATCTCCACACCACGGTGGAACTCGTCAAGTATGCCATTGCCCAGGGTTTGACCGGGCATCCATAACTCCTGAATACGCCATCCGCCGGTCACAGATCCACATACCTGTTTTAGCACTCGTAAAGTTTCCAACCTATTACACGTAACAATACGCGTGTGGTTTCACCTACACAGACCTAATATTGGCCTTCCTTTTTCGGGCCGAAACCGGGCGATGGTGCCAGTCATGGGACGTCCGCGCGTGCTGCTGGGTGATTCGTCGCGAGCATGCTCGTCTTCATGGAACTTCTGTTGGAGCCGCACTTCCAGGTTCTGGCAGCAGTGACCGATGGGGAGGCGCTGGTCCTGGCTGCGAAACGCCTGAACCCCGATGTCGTGATCCTGGATTTCTCCCTCTCATTTTTAGACGGCCTTGGGGCCGCCCGACAACTGCACGACCTGATGCCTGACACTAAAGTGGTGTTCTTTACGACCCACCACGACCCATTTTATGCGAAAGCCGCATTTGAGGTCGGAGCAGCCGGATACCTGGTGAAACAGTATACGGATGATCTCAAGCATTTTCTTGAGCGAATCATGCGCGGGCAACGGGTCCTGCATCCGGAACAATTGGGTACATTCACCGATGCTGCAGGCACTGTGGTCGTTTAGCGTATGCGTATGAATGACTCTGAGTTCAGCATAGATAGGGAGGAGAGTATGGTAAGAACCGTTGCGATGTGTGATATGTGCCGTCGAGTTCTGGACGATGTCCGTGAGACCCAGACCGTCAATGCCCCTCTCTGGGTGGACGTGCACCGGTATTTGAGCCGGCACGTTCTTGCCGCTAGTGACGTGACATTCTTAAGTACCTACTGCACCGAATGCCGGCAGTCTTATGACCGGCTGATTACCTATGGCGGCGTCCAGTGAACGACTCTCGTTCCACGTCTCGGCATGGGTGTGGTTGCCAGGATCGACTCGTTTGATCCCGCGTGATCCTTCACATATGAAAGCGTAAAGCTCCCATCGTTCTGCACCCATGCACCGTGCGAGTCGTCTTATCTTCCGGCTCGGAGAGATGATAGGATGAGGGCGATGGCCCTCTCACGGTTTCACCCTGTCATTGCCGACTGGTTTACACGGTGCATCGGCAGTCCTACCGACGTGCAGCGGCACGCCTGGCCCGTCATTCAAAGCGGGGAGGATGCTCTGATCGCCGCGCCGACCGGGTCCGGTAAGACCTTCGCCGCCTTTCTGTCGTGTATCGATGCATTGTTTCAACAAGCGCTGGCTCGAGCGCTCGACGACCGTACCTATGTCCTGTACGTCTCACCGCTGAAGGCGCTCAGTAACGATATACAGAAGAATCTCCACACTCCTCTGGTTGAGATCGGCAATGGTGCGTTGGCAGCGGGTCTGCTTGTGCCGGAATTGCGAGTGACGGTTCGCACGGGCGACACTCCAATGGTCGAACGCCAGCAGATGCTTCGCCGTCCACCGCACATTCTGATCACGACACCTGAATCGTTGTTTATTCTGCTCACCGCTGAGAAGAGTCGCCGGGTGCTGCAGACGGTCCGCACCGTGATCGTCGATGAGATCCATGCCGTGGCACCCAACAAACGCGGAGCGCACCTGGCCCTCTCATTGGAAAGATTGGAAGCTCTCACTGCCGTGAAGCCTCAACGAATCGGACTGTCTGCAACCCAGCGTCCGATTGAGACCGTCGCGGAGCTTCTCGCCGGCGGGCGGCCGCGTCCTGTCATTGTGGACGTCGGCCATCGTCGCGAGATGGACCTCGGCGTGGAGGTTCCCAAAGATGAACTGGGAGCCGTCGCCACCAACGCGGTGTGGACGGATATTTACGATCGAATCGCCGAACT
>DAISKX010000109.1:0-8989 GCA_036820725.1 Nitrospiraceae bacterium | reverse complement strand
CGAGCCGACTCGAATGCCCTGTGAGAGGGCGGCCAGCGCGACGGCCGTTCGGTATAAGCCTTCTCCGAAATGACCGTTGCGGATGGCAGGGTCAAGATATTCGGCGCCGACCTTGCCGACGACATTTCCAGCGGTCACCAGCAGCATGCGACGCCCAACCGTGACGGCAGCTTGTCTCTCTTGTGCCGCGAGCACAATCAGCACGCCATGCTCATCCTGAGCCGTTCCCACCCCCCATCGTTGATAGAGTGCCGTTGCGTAGTCGTCGGCCGTTGCGAACGGCTTCAGCGAAGGAACTGTCACCACCACCATCTCCACGCCCGTTTTGCGTTCGAGGTCCTGACAGACCGACCGGATCCGGGCTTTCCATTCAGCATCGATGACACCCGCGTGATCGCTGACGTACCCAATAGGATCCGGTAAGGTGACCTTATCGTACGGACGTGCAGAGGCGACGGCCAACCACCCAGGCACCACGAACATGATAGCGAGTCGGAACAGGCACAATATAAATCGAGTATCGTAGGTCCGCATCGGTTACCGTCCTGTGGGCGGATTCTCAAGTAACTGAATCAAGGCTTCGAGCGAGGCGGTATACCGGTCGAATAGGCGGGGAAGTTCGACAGGACCAGGCGTAATGAGGCCTCGCTTGAGATTCAGCACATCGCGAAACCCGGAGCAATCGATTCCCGCTCGATCCTGCAAGTCCTGGATAAGCGTCTCCGCATGGGTATTGGTCGTTCTCTGTTCCAGCCGGTGCAGTCCGCGCAGAGACGGAAGGATCGCAGTCAAGGACAGAGGAAGCAAAATCGTGATCGCCTCTTCAGTTCCGCCTCCCTCGACAAAGCGCTGCCGCAACCGCACCAGATTGCTTCGGACATTCTGGCGGATCTCGAGCCCCAAATTGGTCGTATCTACATGCAAGCCAATGAAGGGATCGCGTCCAGCCAGGAGACGATGCTGTTCTTGAATCTCGACATATTCCAAGGGAAACGAGGCCACGGACGCATGCAATTCAGACTCAGTCAGAAAGAGGGGGACCACAATTTGTTCACGTGCCCATTTTTTGTGTGCACGTGCATACCGTTTGAGGGCGTCCCGCTCATGGGTCGTGAGAAGCAGTAGCACATTGAGATTGGACCGACCGGGTAAAAACTCGCCGCGTACGGCACTGCCGTACAGAATCATTCCGTCCAGCAACGGACCGAATATGCCGCTCGTGTCCTTCACGTAGGATCGAAGGGTGGCCTGCGTCTCCGTTGGAAGACCATCGAATACCGCGTAACTCGCCATTTCTCATCTCTCCGTTTGCTGGGAATTAGCTGCCGACTTGCGAAGGAATCATGTGCGCGCGCGGATCTGGCAGGAGGCCCGCTGCGATGACACGGTCGACGAGCGAGAAGGGAGGGCTCGAGCGCAAACCGGCGGTCGTCGTAAGAACTTGATAGCGGAGCCGGGCGTTCCGGTCGAGGGTTTGAAACACCCGGTCTCGAAGGAATGCCAGGACTGGATTCCCCGTGTTCCACCACATCACCTGTTCATCGGCCAGGCGTTGCAGCATCTCCACCTGCGGCCGGCGGGCCTGTTCATAGGCCCGCAAACGTGTCGCGGAAAAATCGCCGCGTTCGAGACAGGCCGGGATGAGATCTGCCAATGTCATCGCATCCACCATTGCCTGCATGCGTCCTTGGGACGCGTGAGCATTCATGGCATGGGCCGCATCGCCAAGCAAGGCGGCGCCATCCGCAACCCAGGTCGCGGCTTTCACCCTGCCGGTCGGCATGTACGCTGTTTGAGTCCAGTCGGTCAGATTCCTGAAGAGCGATTCCCCGGAAGGGTCGATTCTCGTCCATGCTGCTCGAAGCGGCTCAAACCCGGAGGCCTTTACGCGCTCGAACGACCCGGCCGGAATCATGTAAAAGAGGTAGACCTTCCGACCCGCAGCCGGGAACATCCCGAGGATCGAGCGGTTCCCGACGAAGTATTTCGCTTCGGTGATCGCCGACCCACTGTCCAGAATGGCAATGAGGTACGCTTCCGGATAGAGATGCATCTGCGCGGCAATGGCGAGCGACTGGCGCACGTTCGAAAGAGCTCCATCCGCCCCGACGACGAGGCGCGCCGTGATATGAACCGGATGGCCTTGCCGTTCGGCCTCCAATCCCGTCACTCGTCTGCCGTCGAATTGAAGGCGCACGAACCGAGCGTCGTACCACAGTCCCTCTGGATTCGCCCGTTGCAGCTCTTCGAGAATGACATGATGCGCAACATTCGGGAGAGTGACGAGGGCGCGGTTGTAAGGAGGCGGAAGATCCCCATAGTCGATGGTGCACAGACGCGGGCCTGCGGCCCGCAAAAAGTGAAACTTCCGCACAGCTCTCGTCGCTTCGCTCGGGAGCTTGTCCAGTAGGCCTAGTCGATCCAATACTTGCTGCCCGTTCGGCTGGAGAATCTCCCCCCGCAGTCCGGTGGGCGGCCCGGAGCCTCGCTCCAGGACGACTGACCGGATACCCCGTTGAGCCAATACCAGCGCGAGCACGGCTCCGCCGCCACCGGCGCCGACGATCGCCACATCCGTCTGGAATGTGCTTGTTCCCATCACGACGGCCTCACCTATCTCCAATCCCCATACCGCGCAGAATCGTTCCACATGGACAAAAACTTCTCCCTTGCTCGTACGGTGAGGTGAGGATCTGTAATCACGTCCAGTCGCTCATCATTGTACCGGTTTCCACTGGTCGTATGGTTCATCGACCCGGTGGTGTTGATTTCATCGTCGATGACGACCTGTTTAAGGTGCATCAAGCCGTCATGATGGCTGATTTTGATCGGAACACCGGCCAGACGTAGCGTACTCAAGGCAGCTTTTTGTTTCGTGTCGTCGATCTTGCCTCCGTCGGTGATGATGCGAACATCCAGTCCACGTTTCTTCGCATCCACGAGGGCCTTCACCATGGAGGGGGCGGTCATTCCGTAGACCGAGACATAGATATATCGTTTGGCGTGCCCGTACAGTCTGATGAGACGGTCGAGAGGAAGATCCTCCGGGCCATAGTAGACATCGATCGTGGTCCCTGAGCAGGCAGGGTTCACAAGAAGTGGACAGATCAGGCAGGAGACGACGCACTGGAGAACAGAGAGGACCATGCGCGCGCGTTGAATCTCTGAAGCAATCACTCGATATCGAAGAGCGTTCGGAAATGGTCGTCGGATTCCGCCCATGCGCCCGGCGCTTGCCGGCTGAGCCAATCCCGAAGGAATGACTTCTGCCCGGGCGTCAGCATCTGTTTTATCTGGTGCGTCCGCCCTTGAAGAGGTTGAAGAAAACCTGCACGCTTGCTGAAATCCAGGGTGGCAGTCCGGACATAGATGCTCGTGTAGAGGGTGGGCTTCTCGTCCTCCCCTTCACCCTGAACCCACACGGACAAAAACTTCTCTAGGTTGAGCCCGGCACTATCCAGTGCCGGTTCCGTATCGTGAAACAACTCATTTTCGGACTCTGCGAGCGGGGCTGCCTCGTGAGCACGAAACAGAAAGTTTTTCTTCCACATAGAGCCTCCCCAAACTCCGCATACTGTAAGTTGAAGGCGATGAAAGTCAAGAAAGCAGTGAGGAGCACGTCAGCGAACCGCGCCGCATCATGACGGCACACCACGTGAAGGTCGTCACCTTGACAAGGATTCATTCCGCTTGGTAACGTCTTGAAATTCTTTAGACTCTCACAGAAATCAGGACCCTGCATGAACGTGACGATCAACGGAAAAGCCGAACAGGTCCACGGCGGGACCGTCCTTGACCTCTTGAAAACTAAAAACATCGAACCGCAAATGGTGGCGGTGGAGGTCAACGACAAGATGCTCGAACGCGGACACCTTGAGACGACCCAACTGCAAGATGGCGACCATGTCGAGTTTCTGTTTTATATGGGTGGTGGTCAGTGACGATGCCTGCTCATCACGCTTATAAGGAGATCACTGAACTTATTGGAAATACGCCGTTGGTCCGGCTGAACCGCCTCTCGAAACCCGGTTCGGCAGACATCTACGCCAAGATCGAATCATTCAACCCGGGCGGAAGCGTGAAGGACCGGATCTGCCTCAATATGATTAACGAGGCGGAACGGCAGGGCAAGCTCAAGCCGGGCGGTACCCTCGTCGAACCGACCAGCGGGAACACCGGAATCGGACTTGCCTTAGTGGCAGCCGTTCGCGGATATAAGTTAATTCTGGTCATGCCCGAAAGCATGAGCATGGAACGCGCGAGCCTCCTATCGTCCTATGGAGCACAACTCGTCTTGACGGCAGCGTGGGAAGGCATGAAGGGATCGATCAAGGAAGCCGAGAGCATCGTCGCTCAGAATCCCTCCTATTTCATGCCGGACCAATTCTCGAACCCGGCCAACCCCGCGATGCACCGGATGACGACGGGGCCTGAAATCCTCGAAGCCTTGAATGGAAAAGTGGATGCCTTTGTGGCGGCCGTCGGCACCGGAGGGACGATAACCGGATGCGGCGAAGTGATCAAGGAACGCAACCCCCAGGCAAAAGTCATTGCCGTCGAACCGGCCGGTTCCCCTGTGTTGTCCGGGGGAGAACCCGGCCCCCACAAGATTCAGGGAATCGGCGCCGGCTTTGTTCCGAAGGTCTTGAACCGCAAAATCCTGGAAGGCGTGATCACGGTGACGGACGATGAAGCCTATCAAACGACCAAGCTCTTGGCCAAGAAAGAAGGGCTTCTGGTCGGCATTTCGTCCGGAGCAAATGTGTTTGCCGCACAAAAGGTTGCAGAGGAACTCGGATCCGGAAAGAATGTGGTGACGATTCTGTGCGATACCGGCGAGCGCTATATCAGCATCGAGAAGTACTTCAATATCTAAGACCGACAAACGTCACACGTCAACCGTCAATCGTGAGACTTCCTATCACTCCGATTGACCAATGACGATTGACGAATGACGAGATCCTGTATGGAATTTACCGAAACCCAAATCACCCGATACAGCCGGCATATCCTGTTGCCTGAAGTGGGGGGCAAGGGACAGAAGAAAATCGCCAAAGGCAAGGTACTGCTCATTGGAGCCGGAGGACTGGGTTCACCGGCTGCCCTCTATCTGGCAGCCGCCGGCATCGGGACGATCGGGCTCATCGATAGCGATGTCGTAGACCTGTCGAATCTGCAGCGGCAGGTGCTGCACCACACCAGCGACATCGGTCGTTCAAAAGTTTTGTCAGGCAAGGAAAAGATCCAGGCTCTGAATCCCGATGTCAACGTCATCCTCTATGAAGAACGCTTGAACGCATCGAATGCCTTAAAGATGTTCGCCGAGTTTGATGTGATCATCGACGGGGTGGATAACTTCCCCGGCAAATTCCTCATCAATGACGCCTGTTTCTTTGCCGACAAGCCGCTTGTCCACGGAGGAATTCTTCGCTTTGACGGCCGCGTGACGACCATCATTCCACGGAAGTCCGCCTGTTACCGATGCATCTTCAAGGCCCCCCCTCCCCCCGGCCTGGTGGCATCATGCCAGGAAGCCGGCGTGATCGGAGTCTTGGCGGGGATTATCGGGACGATTCAAGCGACTGAAGCGTTGAAGCTGATCCTTGGTATCGGTCGTCCTCTCACGGATCGTTTGCTCGACTTTGACGCCAGGCGTACGCACTTCCGTGAAATTCGCGTCAAACGAAATCCGGACTGTCGTCTGTGCGGGGAGCATCCCACGATTACGGAATTGTTTGAAGACGGAGAGGTCAACCCGACTTGTTCTATTTCAGATCAGGGCGCCTAAACGTATGGTGGCTGTATGACTAAGATGAAAGCGTTGGTCTGCCGGGAATGTGGAAAGGAATACCCAACCAAGGCAATCCATGTCTGCGAGATGTGCTTCGGACCGCTTGAGGTCAAATACAACTACGACGAGATCAAGAAGGTCATTTCCCGCAAGAAGATCGAGGATGGTCCGCAAAGCATGTGGCGTTACATCGACTTGTTGCCGGTGGAAGGGACCTCCCCGATTGGTCCTCATGCCGGTTTGACCCCCATGGTGAGGGCGAAGAACCTTGGCGCCTTTCTAGGCCTGGACGAGTTGTACATCAAGAATGATACTGTCAACCATCCAACCTTATCGTTCAAAGACCGTGTCGTTTCCGTTGCTCTCACGAGAGCTCGAGAACTGGGTTTTGAAACGGTCGCCTGCGCCTCCACCGGCAATCTGGCAAATTCCGTGGCCGCGCACGCGGCGGCATCGGGAATGCAGTGTTATGTTTTTATTCCGGCTGATCTTGAAGCAGCCAAGGTATTGGGCAATCTCATCTACAAACCGAATGTCGTCGAGGTCGAGGGCAATTACGATGATGTCAATCGGTTATGCAGCGAGATTGCCGCCGAACACGGTTGGGCGTTCGTCAACATCAACATCCGCCCCTACTACGCCGAAGGGTCGAAGACATTGGCGTATGAAACCGTGGAACAGCTCGGCTGGCATACTCCGGACCAAGTGGTCATTCCCATGGCCTCCGGCTCGTTGCTGACGAAAATCTGGAAGGGCTTGAATGAACTGCGTGCGTTAGGTCTGGTCGATGCCGTCCGGACCAAGATCAATGGGGCACAGGCCGAAGGATGCTCTCCGATCGCGACCGCTTACAAGGAGGGTCGGGACTTCTTTAAGCCGGTGAAGCCGAAGACGATCGCAAAGTCGCTGGCCATCGGAAATCCCGCCGACGGGTACTACGCGCTAAAAGCCACGGCCGAGAGCAAGGGCGCGATGGACGCCGTGTCCGATGAAGAAGTCGTGGAAGGCATCAAACTGCTCGCTCAGACCGAGGGCATTTTTGCCGAAACGGCCGGTGGGGTGACTGTCGGTGTCCTACGGAAACTGGTCAAACAGGGAATGATCAAGAAGACCGATGTCACAGTCGCCTATATTACGGGAAACGGTCTGAAGACCCAGGAAGCTGTTGTCGATGCCGTCGGCAGGCCGGTTCGGATTCTCCCGAGCCTGGTCAGTTTTCAGAACAACTTCAAGATGGATAAAAATAGTGGTGGTGCCGCATGATTAAAGTGCGAATTCCCACGCCGCTTCGGCCGTTGACCAAAGGACAGGGTGAAGTGGACGCGAAGGCTGAGAATATCAACGACATGATCGGGTCGCTGGATGCCACCTATCCCGGCCTGAAGGATCGACTGTGTGATGCGCAGGGCGAATTGCGACGCTTCGTCAACATCTATGTCAATGAAGAAGACATCCGGTTTCTCAAAGGCAAGGAAACCTCATTGAAGGATGGCGACGAAGTGTCCATCGTGCCCGCCATTGCAGGGGGATGACGATGACCAGTCTTCGGTTTCATATCCGGTTTCCGGAACACAAAATCAAAGAACCGATCATCTATCAAATCGGTCATGAGTTCAAGGTCGTCACGAACGTCAGGCGCGCCGATGTTCGCGAAACAACAGGATGGATGGACGTAGAACTGACCGGCGACACCGAGGAAATCGAGCGGGCCATTCAAGGATTACGCACCAAGGGCTGCATCGTCGATCCCATCGAACTGAACGTCGTGGAATGAGAGAAAGGCGTCATTCGTCACACGTCATCCGTCAATCGATTCAACGTGGGATCCTTCTCCATAATTGACGAATGACCATTGACGGTTGACGATTCTTTAAGCAAATGGAATTTACTGATCAACAAATACAACGCTACAGCCGCCACATTATCCTCAATGAAGTAGGCGGCAAGGGTCAGCAGAAACTGTCACGTGCCAAGGTGTTGATCGTCGGCGCCGGCGGGCTCGGATCACCGGCAGGATTGTATCTCGCGGCGGCCGGCATCGGGACGATCGGCCTTGTGGACGGCGATGTGGTGGATCTCTCGAATCTCCAACGGCAGATTCTCCACACCACGGCAACGGTAGGCCATCTGAAAGTTGAATCGGGACAGCAGGCTCTCTCGGCTCTCAATCCCGATTGCACGATCAAGACCTATCAATATCA
Organism: Nitrospiraceae bacterium; assembly: GCA_036820725.1. Lineage (GTDB taxonomy): Bacteria > Nitrospirota > Nitrospiria > Nitrospirales > Nitrospiraceae > DASSBQ01. The sequence goes on along the minus strand of DAISKX010000109.1, from coordinate 997 downwards.
TGTAGACGCCGCCAATATTCTGGGGCTCATTCAGGATTACGACATCGTCCTGGACGGCTCCGACAACTTCACGACCAGATTTCTTGTGAACGACGCCTGCTTCTTCGGAAAGAAGACTTTGATTTCCGGCAGTATCTTCCGCTTTGAAGGGCAGCTCACGACCATCAAGCCACACGAGGGGTATCCCTGCTACCGTTGCCTCTACCCCGAGCCGCCGCCGGCTGGAATGGTGCCGAGTTGTCAGGAAGCCGGTGTCCTGGGAGTTCTCGCCGGAACAATCGGCGTGTTGCAAGCGTCCGAGGCCATCAAGGAGATTTTGAATATCGGCGAGACGCTCGCCGACAAACTGCTCCTCTATGACGCGCTCGATATGACGTTTCGGAAGGTGTCGCGGCCCAAAGATCCTGACTGCCCGCTATGCGGAAAGAATCCTTCCATCACGGACCTCGGTGGTGATTATCAGGTCACCTGTTCGATCTGACGTGGCGGACCTCACTATTCCCCAACAGATCGTGAATGACATTATCGCGCATGCGCGCGAACTCGATCCCTATGAATGCTGCGGCCTGCTGGCAGGCCGGGAGAACCGCGTCACCCACCTCTATCGTATAAAAAATATCGTGGCATTGGAGGGCGTCGACAAGCAGTCGCCCTTCGATCCGGACAAAGCTGCTCACCTGGAACGATTGTCGCCTGAAGAGCGCGCCGAAATCGCGTTCGTCATGGACATGCAGGAATTTTCATATGCGAAGAAAGACATCAGAAAAAACGGGCTGGACCTCCAGGTCGTCTACCACTCCCATCCCAAGGACCCCGCGAGGCCGTCAGTCACCGACATCAAGATAGCCAGCGACTACGAAGAAGTCTGGCCGCAGATCAATCTTCCCGTTCCCGCCTATCTTCTCGTGTCGTTGATGGACAGCGCGACACCCGACGTGCGCACGTACTGGATCAGAACCGGCAACGTGACGCCGGCCGATGTTCGTATCGTCTAGCC
>DAISKX010000108.1:0-9000 GCA_036820725.1 Nitrospiraceae bacterium | reverse complement strand
ATTGCAGCAGGCGCGCTCGGTGACTATGGCAGTTCGGAAGGAGTCGCGGCCTTAACGCATGCGATCAGCGATGATCATCCCCGCGTCCGTGGAATAGCCGCCGTCAGTCTAGGGCGACTGGGAATCCGTGACACCCGTTCCCTTTTGCAGCCGCTCCTTCGTGACCCCGTCGAACAGGTCAGAGCCAGTGCGATTGAAGGGCTCCTCCGACTTGGTGAGGTCACTCCACTCCTGGTCGCTGCCGATCTATTGCGTCACCCTGACCCATCCGTTAGGGGAGCGACGGCACAGGCTCTGTCTGCGGCGTCAAATCCAAAAGTGCTTTCGCTTCTGAATTCTTTGCTACGAGACCAGCAGCCGTTACCTCGGCTGCTGGCCGCTCGAGCTCTGGGGAAAACCGGTTTGCCGAGCGCAATTCCTCTCCTAAAAACAGGACTGACGGACACAGATCCTACTGTAAGAATCGCCGCAGCGGGAAGCGTGTTGCAGCTACTGAACAAGAAAAAGGAAAAGTCCACGAGTCCCTCAAAGGGCTAAGAAGCGCTATGTTAAGATTCCTTGGATTACTGGTCTTGCTGGCCGGCACGTTTGGGTTAGGGTACATGTATGGGACACGACCTCTGGGGAATTTGGAGCAAACTGTCAAAGATGTTTCGAGAAATGTGCTGGACACAACCATGGGTATCGAGCGCGATCTGCGCAGAAGGCAAGGACTAGTCGATGCCAAGGCACGGATTGTTCAGGCCAAGTCCGACCTGTTCCAGAAGAACACCAATGATGCCGCCAAAGAACTGGCTGAAGCAGTCGATTCTTTAGAGAGTGCCACCCGGGGCGGGAAACAAGTGGATCCACATGTTCAAGTGCGAGAGCTCACGGGAAAAATTCGACAGATAAGGCTCGATTTGTCACAAGGGAAGAAGATACCTGCTTCAAGATTGGATGAGATTCAGAAGGAAGTTGACGCTCTCCTTAGCAAATAACAGGAGCAATCAAGCATGAGCCGGTTGCTTCTTCCATTTTGCCAGGATCCGTTCCACCCTCATCCGTACAACCATGTCGCTATCCTTCAGAAGCGGCTTGATTGCATCTCTGCCACGCTCATGACCGATGGCCTCTAGCGCAGCCGCGGCAGTTAGACGGGTAAACCAATCCTGGTCTTTCAGCATCTCAATGAGGGGATCGATCGCCTCCGCCGACTTGATTCGGCCGAGAGCAATGACGGCTTGTTTTCGAACCAGTTCTTCTTTGTCGTGCAGAGCATTGACAAGTACAGGGACTGAGGGTTCACCCAGTGATACCAGAGCATCGGTTGCGTCATCTTTGAATTCATCATTACGGAGCTGGGCCATCAATGGCTCAAGAACACGTTCATCATGAATCTTTCCGAGAGCTCCCATTGCATACTTACGGACATCCCAATCTCGTAATAACTTTATCAGAGCCTCCACTGCAGGAGAGCCTATCTGCCCCAGTCCTTCAATGGCTACCTCACGAACTTGCCAATCGCCATCTCTCAGCGCGCGAGCGAGGGGCTCGACGCAGCGTTCGTCCCCCATTTCACCTAAAGTGATGGCCGCTTCGCGCCGCACGACCCAGTCAGGATCTTTCAGAAGATCAATCTGAATGTCGATCTCATCTTTGACCTGCTCTTCTTCGAGCACGACATCCTGCGGAGCTTCTGCAGATTCAGGCGCCAACTCCTGCCCCCCCACGAGGGTCAGTTCATCAGATAACTGATCGGTCATTACGATTTCTGAAGCTGGTTCAGGATGTTCTTGGTCTTGAATGTGAGGTTCGTGTGCCATGTACTGATCCTTTTCAGAGACTCAAACGATGTGTATTAAGGTTCGCATTATGCTGAAGTTCCGGTCTTACTGTCAGAACCCTTCCCCGCAGCATGGGCTTTTCTTACGACTACTGCCCGCCTCTTACGTTGAGCTCGTTTCAGACGTTTCCGAAGTGTCCGAAATGACCCGCCATCGGACTGCTTCTTTTCATTCCATTGCGATGCAATTTTTTGCTTCAGACGTGATTCATCTGACTCAACCTTGCTCTTCTTTGCCATGCGCAAGCTCCTCTGCGACACGAATTCAGCATTAAAGTCTACGTGCCCAGTCTAGTCAACACTGTTCTACAGTGTCAACTGACGAAAACACTGATTGGTGCAATCACACTATGGTCACCACGGGGACGCCATTGTGCGATGTATAGTCAGCGGCCAACACTCCAGCAAGACGACGTTCTCGCCGCACATATAACATCTCACGGGGGAAGAGCCGTTCACTCGGTGCGGGTGGCTGGTAGTGGAGAAGTGCATCCTCAAAAGCGCCGTCCCCCGTACCCTGTTGACGTACCATTTGAAGGGGAATCGCGGCGATCGATAAGAAAGAATGTTTCACAACTGATGACACAGGGCGATGTTCAGCAATCACTTCCAAATAAACGACCGAAGTTCCGGCGTCAACCATGCCCAACTCAGCTGCTGCAGCATGAGATAAATCCAACATTCGGCCGATCACATATGGTCCTCGATCGTTGATGCGAACGTGAACCTGTTTTCCATTGGCAAGATTCACCACCCGCACGAGACTTCCCAACGGTAGTTTTCTGTGGGCAGCGGTCAGTGCCGTCATATCGAAGATTTCGCCGTTTGCAGCAACTCGACCATGGAACTCCTTCCCGTACCAGGAGGCAACCCCCCGATCTTTGATTCCCATATCCAGGGCTGGATCACCTTTGGGAAGTGAAGAACATCCCAGAGAAACCAAGCAACCAGCTAATACAGCCGTACTAGAACCCCATTTCAGCAGACAGAGCGTCTTGAATCTGGCTTTCATCATATATCCTCGCCGTGGGTCGCTCGGGTTTACGATGAACGTCTTTCGCATGGCCCAGTGAAGTAACACCTAGGTTATGGGATATCTGGCAATTGAACAATACCGTTGCCGTAGCAACTCGCCCTACTTTCGCATGAATGCATGGTAATCATCGACTGCCACTGCATCGATCCAGCAGTCAAATACGTGCTGCGAAATAAACACCGCACCGGGTCAAACAAATTTATTCCATCGGGCTCTCCGTGTCTCGCTGCGTACTGACTCTTCCCAGTAAGTGCGAGTGCCCAATTCCATGTCGTCGGATTGTGTGGGAGCATCAACGAAACCGCAGAGATCGATCTTCAAATTTTGTGTTGAGCACAAATCGTTCAAAATTTTTCTCGAGTACTTCTGAAAGGATGTCCTCACCATCCTGCGGTTCAAACCAGAACACGTTATAGGTGCCGGAATGAGACACCGTGTCGGTGATGGAACTTCCGTCGGCATGATTGGTGGCTTGGATAGCGAGTTTGCTTCTCGCGGCCAGGTCCGTAAACCCGAATCCCCCTTTCGCATCTACAGAGAGATCCAGGATCTTTCCGGATAGGACAATATCTGGCTCCTCGCCATTGGCAGTCGGAATTGTTTTTAAGTACTGCGCTTGCCACCCTTTTCTCTTGAGATAATCGGCAAAAGCCTGAGCCGCTTCTTCGCCTGCGCTACCGCTCGGTACATTAAAATAACTCTCCCCTCCCCATGCTGAGTTACGGCTACCAACCTTTGTCCGATCGCTTCGAGCATCGTCAAAGCTCACGACAGCTATTCGGGGAACAGCCATACTCTTTACAGACTGAGCGGCACCCGACGCCTCTTTTTGCTTGGTCGCTAATGTGACCGGCATAACATTTCCTTTTCCCGCGCAACCCGCGAGAAGGATGATTGCCAGGGCGAAAGATGCTGTACGCGTTCCAACTATCTGCTCTCGGCTCATGGGTGTACAACGCCTCCTTGCAATGTGAATGATTTCATGACGTCTCCATCGAGCTATTTACTATGAATGGTAATCGATCGTGCCATCAGTCCTTCACGGCTCTTTACGTAGGTGAGCGTCACGTGGTCTCCGATCCGAATCTGTTTCACAGCGATGTGCTTATTTCCACGTACAATGGAGACGCCTTGCTTGATCACAGCGCCAACGACGACTTCATCTTTGGATCCAGGCCGACTCCGAACCACAATAGTGGGGGGAGCATCCATAGTATTCACGGCTTCCACGATGCCACGAACCTGACGCAGGACATCCTCGGCTGCCCACGGAATATCGATTGGGTGGCTGAAGAGAGCGACCACCGCGATAACACCCGACAGACCAATTCTTATCAACCACATCTTATCCCTGGTGCCTTGTCTCATCGATCCTCCGTGTACTGGATCACCTTTGCGTGTTCAAGTCGAGCCAAGGTGGCGGAACTTTATCAGGTTGAATTTCACGTGTAAAGTTGGACGCGATGAGCTGGATTCTTTCTTTCGTACCAGCATCTCACTTGACTCGCCATAACGCTGTCGGTAATATTCGGCTCTGTCTTTGTAGGCCAATGCATGAGAAGTAGCTAGCCGGCCACGCTCGGTTCCAGCCCTGACCAGATCGCCTCACATGATTGAAGTTCGGCAAATCACGAAGCGGTATGGAAATCTGACCGCAATCGATCATGTCACGTTCCGGGTGGCTAAGGGGGAAATCCTCGCCTTTTTGGGTCCGAATGGAGCCGGCAAGACGACGACCATGAGGATCTTAACGTGCTTCATGCCACCCACTGAGGGCACCGCATCCATCGCAGGATTTGACTGCGTCGACCAAGCCATGGAAGTCAAGCGACAGATCGGATACCTGCCCGAAACCCCACCCGTCTATCAGGAATTGACCGTGAGCGAGTACCTCACCTTCGTGGGGAGGCTCCGTGGCCTGAGCGGGAAAACCTTATCGACCAAGATGGATCGTGTGATCGAGCGTTTGTCGATCGGCTCGGTTCGAGAGCGACTGATTGGAAATCTTTCGCGCGGATATCGACAGCGCGTCGGTCTTGCGCAAGCTCTTCTTCATGACCCCTCAGTGCTGATTCTTGACGAACCTACAGTGGGGCTCGATCCGAAGCAAATTATCGAAATTCGCGAACTGATTAAGAGTCTGGCCGGTTCCCATTCCGTCATTTTGAGCACCCATATTTTGCCTGAGGCAACCGCTGTCTGTCAGCGCGTGGTCATTATCAACAGTGGAAGGATCGTCGCAGAGGACACTCCTGATCAACTGTCCGCCCGATTGAGACGTTCGGAGAAAATCAGCCTTTTACTCAAGACGATACCCTCCAATGCCGCGGACTGCTTACGTGGCGTACCCGGGGTCATCCACGTCATGCCGGGAACCGAAGCGCACACGTTGGTGGTGGAATGCGAACTGGGTCGAGACATTCGCGACGAGTTGGCGCGTTTTATCGTCAAGAGTGAGTGGGGTCTGCTGGAACTCAAGTCGATTTCCATGACCCTGGAAGATGTTTTCCTCCGCCTGACTCAACATGAAGACGGTATGTCTCGGCAAGGGCATGATCCGCAAGACATGCGGTCAGACGATCCCGCACACAGTGTACTCCCACCAGGGACCTGAGAACGATGACCCCGATTCAATCCATAGTAGCGAAAGAGTTGCGGTCCTTCTTTGTTTCACCCGTGGTGTACGTGGTGAGTGGCGTCTTCCTATTGACATTCGGATTCTTGGCGTATCTTTACATCGTATTTACTGGCGCACAGGCTATTCAACTCATGCAGATGCAGGCCGATACGAGACAAATTAATCTCAATGATCTGGTCTTTCGCAATCTCTTTGCTAGCATGCGCTTTGTATTGCTGCTGATTCTTCCGATTCTCACCATGCGGTTGTTCGCGGAAGAACGAAAGTTGCGCACGTTCGAATTTCTCATGACCGCTCCGGTACGAATCATCGAAATCGTGATCGGCAAGTTTTTAGGTGTTTACATCATCTACCTCGGCGTATTGCTGTTGACCACCCTGGTCCCCATAGTCCTGTCACTCTTCAGCGACTTCGATTGGTACCCGGTCCTGAGCGGCTATCTGGGCCTCGCATTACTCGGTGCACTCTTCCTCGCTGTCGGTGTCTTTGCTTCCGCCATTACCGAAAACCAAATCGTCGCCGCCTTCACCAGCTTCGGACTGTTGCTGATGCTCTGGCTACTAGCCGGTCTTGGATCCATTCTCGGGGATACGGTCAGCGGACAATTCATCTCGTATTTGTCATTCATGGAACACTATGACCGCTTGGTGCACGGACTCATTGACACCAAGGATCTCGTTTATTACCTCAGCGGATTGGCCCTGATGCTGTTTCTGTCACATCGTGTCGTGGACTCCACCCGATGGAAATGAACCGTTCCACTCTAATGAACCGTTCCACTCTGTTGGGAGCCATCGGTGTGGCGTTGGCGTTGGCGGGATTCATTTCCTATACTTTCATCCCCGACAATATCTGGCTCGTCACGCTCTGCGAAGGGCTCGCTTTGGTCGCCTTCGTCATGTTCTTTGTCACCGAATTTCAAACCGTAAGGACGTTCTCTGCACGACGGTCGACACGGATGGGGCTCCATAGCCTGCTTATGGTCCTATTCTTCATCGGGATCCTGGCGATCGTGAACTTTCTTGCCGCTCGTCATTCCATACGATGGGATTTAAGCGAAACCCAGAACTTCACACTATCCCCGGAAACCCATCGAGTGCTTCGCCATCTCGCTAAAGATGTCAATGTGACCGTGTTTACCAGGGAAAAAGATCCCGGCTATCAATCCTTCAAGGAACGATTCGACAGCTACCGGCAGGCCAGTAACAAGGTGGTCGTTCAATTCATCGACCCCGAGCGACAACCGAAGGTCGCACAAAACTACGGTATCACAAGAACCGACACGGCGGTCTTCGAGAGTGGAACCCAATCCGTACGCATCACGTCTCCCTCCGAGGTGGAAATCACCGGAGCCCTGCTGCGGGTTTCAAAAGATAAAAAGAAACATATCGTGTTTCTGGAAGGGCACGGCGAACGCAGCGTGGAAGACAAGGATCGAGGCGGCCTCGCGACGACGAAGGAAGCCCTCATCAAACAAGGATATGACGTAGGTACGGTCGCGCTGCTTCAGGAGGCATCAGTACCCGAGAACACGGATGTATTGATCGTGGCAGGCCCTCGTCGTGCCATCACGAAGGAAGAAAAGGATCGGATTGCTGCGTATGTCAACCGCGGCGGCCATCTGATGTTGCTCATTGACCCCGATACGCAGACTACCCTTGAAGATCTGCTCTCGCGTTGGGGACTGGAACTGGGACGCGGCGTGCTAGTGGATTTGCAGGACCGTCTGGCCCAAGGAGATTTGACACACCTTCTCGTCCGGACGTTCACTCAGCATGAAATTACTCAAGACCTGACGTCCGCGGTCTTATTTCCACTATCCCGTCACATCAAATTTCTCGAAGATGCCGGCAAGGATTGGGAGTACGTTCCGCTTGCACGGACCTCTTCCAGAAGTTGGGCGGAAACGGATCTAAAAGGCCGTGTCGTCAGCTATAGCGAGAAAGAAGATATACAAGGACCGTTACCTCTTGCGGCCGCTCTCGTACCGAAGAAGGCTCCGGAGGAAGGGAACCCGCGTCCCGCCCTCGTCGTGATCGGCAACTCGGCATTCGCCAGCAACGGGTTCATCAATTTTCCCGGGAACAGCGATTTCTTTCTCCACGCGGCAGGATGGTTGGCCGAGGAGCGAGACCTCATCTCCATTGCCACGAAGGAACCGACCCTTCGCCCCTTTGTCCCCAATCCACTTCAAGAGCGAGTTCTTCTCTACTTACAGGTCATCTTCTTTCCAGCCCTGGCCTTCCTCTCCGGGATCATCGTGTGGCGGAAGCGGCGGCGTTTGTGACGACATGACTCGCTACTGGTCCACCTTCATCATGGCGGCGCTCCTCGCTGGGCTCGGACTCTATCTGTACTTCGTCGAAATCCCAGCCAAGCAATCAGAGGAATCCCGGGACACACAGAGCAAGCGGTTAGTATCTTTCGATGAGCACCAGGTTACCAAATTGTCGGTGAGCTCCTCGGGCAGTGACGTCGTGCTAACACAGGGAGCCAACCATACCTGGCAGATTACGTCTCCAATTCACACCGAGGCGGACAAACGCCAAATACAGGGCATGATCCGGGCATTGATCACCGGAAAAGTAGCGCGCGTTGTGGAGGAAACCCCGTCCTCGCTCGCACCGTTCGGATTGGATGCGCCTGCCACCGTCGTCACCATCGCGGCCGGACAGCAGGAGGAACGCATCGCCATTGGAGACTCAGGACCGCTTTCATCTACGCTATACGTCCTGCGGGGGTCCGATCAAAAGGTGCTCCTGACTGATCTGGCGTCGAAAGATTTTCTCAATAAGAATCTGATGGCGTTTCGTCGAAAGGAAGTCCTTCACTTTAACCATAACGATGTCGAACGGCTCCGTCTGACCTATCCACAGACCGAGATGGTGCTCTACAGCCAGGAACAGAAGCCAAAGAAGAGATGGAAGATTCGTTTTCCGATTGAAGCGGAAGCGGATCAGACTGCGGTCCAAGCGTTGCTGTTTCGGCTGGAAGACCTGAAAGCACTGGCGATCATCGACCCCGGGCCAGAGCGCGTGGCAAAAGCAACGCTCTTCACGAAGCCCAACGTGAAGGTCACCATATACGCCGCCGGCAGGGATCAGACCGTGAAAATTTATCAGCCGGATCCAGCAAGCGGTGAAGCGTTTGCTGAAACGGTACCCGAGGGCCCACTGTACAAGGTCAGTCCCACGGCCATCAAGGATCTCACGAAGGATCTGTTTACGCTGCAGGACAAACGCCTATTGGGAGCGGAAATCGCACAGATCGCTTTGCTTTCCGTGAAGACGAGGGATCAACAGTATGTGTTGATTCATCAAAATGACGAATGGCTGCTCGAGGACAACCCGACGGAAAAGATCAGCCAGGAACACGCCGACCTCTTTGTCAGCCGCGTCGTCAATTTACCGGCCGAGGAACGGGTGCTCAAGAAGCCTGGGGCTTTGACCCCCTATGGATTGGCGGCGCCAGCCGCCGAATTCATGGCGACGGGGAAAGACG